>CAJLFL010000045.1 GCA_905205855.1 uncultured Eubacteriales bacterium
CAGGAAAGTCTGAAGACGGTTCCGCAAAGCTATCGTGAGGGCGCCTTCGGACTCGGTGCCGGAAAATGGCGTGTTGTGCGTACGGTTGTTCTGCCCGGCTGTGTTGACGGTGTTATTACCGGCTGTATACTGTCTGCCGGCAGAATTCTCGGCGAATCCGCGGCACTGTTGTTTACCGCAGGCTTTGCACATGCTTTAAACGATTTGATACACGGACTTTCCGGCGCAGGCGCAACGCTTACCGTTGCACTTTATGTATATGCAAAGGAACAGGGTGAGTTTGGTGTGGCATTTGCCATAGCCGCAATACTGATGGGGCTTACGCTGATTATAAATACGGTGGCATCAATCGTCGGCAAATACTTTGAAAGGAAGAAAAAACAATGAGTATAATTTCCGTAAATAACCTGCAGCTGTGGTACGGAAGCTCTCAGGCACTTAAAAATATAAATATAGAGATTCCGGAAAAAAGCATAACCGCATTGATCGGGCCGTCCGGCTGCGGAAAATCGACATTTATTAAGACAATAAACCGTATGAATGACCTTATACCGGGAGTCAGAACCGAGGGCGAAATCAAGTATAAGGGCGAGAATATATTCGGCCGCGATATAGATGTAAACGAACTGCGCCGTGAAATCGGAATGGTGTTTCAGAAACCAAACCCGTTTCCTATGAGCGTATATGACAACATTGCATACGGGCCGCGGACACACGGTATAAAGAATAAGGCAAGACTTGATGAGATAGTTGAAAAATCGCTGCGCGGAGCGGCAATCTGGGACGAGGTAAAGGACAGACTTAAAAAATCGGCTCTCGGACTTTCCGGCGGACAGCAGCAAAGGCTTTGTATCGCCAGAGCGTTGGCGGTCGAGCCGGAGGTGTTGCTTATGGACGAACCGACAAGTGCACTTGATCCGATTTCAACATCAAAAATAGAGGAGCTTGCAAGTGAGCTTAAGAAGTGTTATACTATAATCATGGTAACTCATAATATGCAGCAGGCAGTGCGTATATCAGACCGGACAGCGTTCTTTTTGCTTGGAGAACTGGTCGAGTATGGCGATACCGAAAAACTCTTTGCAAACCCCCGTGACAAACGTACAGAGGATTATATAACAGGGAGGTTTGGATGATGAGAAGTAAATTTGACAAGCAGCTTGCACTGCTTAATACCGAACTTATAGAAATGGGTGCACTGTGTGAGCAGGCAATAGCAATGGCTGCAAAGGCACTGGAGGATAGAGATTATTCACTTGCAAAAAATGTTTTGCCGATTGATTCGGAAATTGACCAAAAGGAAAGAGATATAGAAAACCTGTGTCTTAAAATGCTGCTTCAGCAGCAGCCGGTTGCACGGGATTTAAGACAGATTTCCGCTGCGCTCAAGATGATTACCGATATGGAGCGTATAGGCGATCAGGCATCGGACATAGCGGAGATTATAAAGTTTATGGAAGGCAGCGCGGAAATCGCGATGAATGATATTTCCGAAATGGCAAAAGCGGCAATAAAAATGGTGACCGAAAGTATAGATGCGTATGTAAGCCGCGATGTAGAACTTGCACGTGACGTTATCTCACGCGATGATACTGTTGACGATTATTTTATAAAAGTAAAAAAAGATATTATAAATCTTATAGCGGAGAAACCTGAGGACGGTGAATGTGCCGTGGATTTGCTTATGATTTCAAAGTATTTTGAGCGCATAGGCGATCATGCAACCAATATAGCCGAATGGGTTGAGTTCTCCGTTACGGGAATTCATAAAGGAGAGGTCGGTCTATGACCATATGGTGCGTTGAGGATGATGACAATATCCGTAATATAGAGCTGTATACTTTAAAGTCTACAGGCTTTGAGTCGTGCGGTTTTGCGGACGGCGGCAGTTTTTTAAAGGCGCTTGACGCCGAAATCCCGGATTTGGTTGTGCTGGATATAATGCTGCCGGATACGGATGGAGTTGAAATTCTCAAAAAGCTCAGAAGCACCGCTCAGACAAAAAAACTCCCTGTGATAATGGCAACGGCAAAGGGAATGGAATACGACAAAATACAAAGCCTTGATCTCGGCGCGGACGATTACCTGGTAAAGCCATTCAGTATGCTTGAAATGGTTTCACGTATCAAGGCGGTTCTGCGCCGCAGCGGCACAGATAATGAGGAAAGTAAGCTTAAAATAGGCGGTCTGGAACTTAATATAGATGAACATAAGGTGACTGCCGACGGCGAAAAGCTTATGCTTACGCTAAAGGAGTATGAGCTTTTAAAGCTGTTTATGGCGCACATTGGTATAGTGTATACAAGGGAACAGCTTTTTAATATTGTATGGGGTATGGATTTTTGCGGAGAATCCAGAACTGTTGATATGCATATACGTACTCTGCGTCAGAAGATAGGAAGATACGGACATTTGATAGAAACGGTACGCAGCGTCGGCTATCGTATGGAGGCGAGCGTATGACAAGAAGAATTTTTCGTTCGATAATGGCGGTTTCTGTTTCGGTACTGCTGATTGCACTTATTATGACAGTGGGAATACTCTACGGATATTTCAGCAAAATTTTTATTAACGAACAGGAAAGCCGTCTTGAACTTGCGGTACGCGGTGTTGAGAATGAGGGGACGGAATACCTTAAAGGATTAAGCAGCAGCGACTATCGGCTGAGTTTGATTGCGGCTGACGGTACGGTTATTTATGACACGCGCGCGGACAGTGCAGCAATGGAGAACCATGCCGAGCGCGCGGAGGTAAAGGAGGCACTGGAAAACGGAACTGGAAAGAGCGAAAGGTTTTCACAAACTCTTTTTGAAAAGACAATATACCTGACGCAAAGGCTTTCGGACGGAAATGTGCTGCGTATCTCGGCGACTCAAAGGACGGCAACAAAGCTTGTTATTGAATTTTTGTGGCCGCTTGTCGGAATATTTTTCCTTGCGGTGATATTGTCGGTTCTGCTTGCAGAAAAGGTTTCGTCCAAAATTGTAGAGCCGCTTAACAGGATTGATATGGATAACCCTCTGGATGGTGAGGTCTATGACGAGCTTGCACCGCTTATGCTGCGTATCAGAAGGCAGAATGAAAAGATTACCGATCAGGTCAGCGAGCTTAAACAGCGGCAGAGGGAGTTTCTTGCCGTTACGGAAAGTATGAACGAGGGGCTTGTTATGCTGTCCGGCAACGGAGAGATTTTATCCGTAAATGATGCCGCGGCAAATATACTCGGTACTGATAAGGACTGCGTCGGAAAGCAGTTTATAGAGATAGAAAGAAACCCAAAGTTGTCCGAAACATTAAACAAGGCAATGCGTGACGGCAGCGGGGAAATGAGATTCAGCCAAAACGGCAGAGAGTATCAGATAAATATAAGCCGAACAGGCAGCAGAAACGGCAAATACGGTGCGGTAATGCTGATATTTGACGTGACCGAAAAGATTTTTGCCGAAAGAAACCGCCGTGAGTTTACGGCAAATGTTTCACACGAGCTTAAAACACCTTTGCAATCAATTTCCGGCAGTGCCGAGCTTATAGAAAGCGGGTTGGTAAAGCAGGAGGATATGCCGCAGTTTATTTCAAACATACGTACAGAGGCTGCAAGACTGATTGCGCTGATAGATGATATTATCAGGCTTTCAAAGCTTGATGAGGGCGCGGACATGCCGTTTGAGGAGGTCGATTTGTACGAAACAGCAAAGGAAACGATTGAAAGAATTAAACCGTCTGCCGATAAGCGCGGTATAGATATAAGTCTGAAGGGCGAAGGCTGTGTTGTAAAAAATGCAGGTCGGCTTGTGCAGGAAATTGTGTTTAATCTTTGCGAAAATGCAGTAAAGTACAACAAGAACGGCGGCAGTGTTACGGCTGAGGTTTGCGATGCCGGCAATCCGACATTTATTGTAAGTGATACGGGAATAGGCATACCTAAGGAGGATATCGGGAGAATTTTTGAAAGATTTTACCGGGTGGATAAAAGTCATTCGCGTCAAACCGGAGGAACAGGACTTGGCTTGTCTATTGTTAAGCATGCGGTTGAATACCTCGGCGCGGAAATCGTTGTAGAAAGCGAACCGGATAATGGAACAACAATAACGGTAAAGTTTAATAAATAAAAAATCTGCCATTTGGCAGATTTTTTATTTTAATTCATTTTCGCGGAATTGCAGAGAATACAAATCTTTATATATTCCGCCGGCAGCCATAAGTTCCTCATGCGTGCCGCGCTCGGTAATTTTGCCGTTTATAACGACGGCAATCTCGTCCGCGTTGCGGATGGTTGACAGGCGGTGCGCAACAACCAAAGTTGTTCTGCCCTTACAAAGCTCGTCAAGAGCCTGTTGTATCAGCAGTTCTGTCGTATTGTCAAGTGCACTTGTCGCTTCGTCCAAAATCAGAATAGCCGGATTTTTAAGGAACACTCTTGCAATACTCATGCGCTGCTTCTGACCGCCGGACAGTCGAATTCCGCGTTCGCCTATTTCGGTGTCATAGCCGTTGGGCAAGCTGACTATATAATCGTGTATATTTGCGCGTTTTGCTGCGGTGTATACGTCCTCGTCCGTTGCGTCAAGCCTGCCGTAGCGGATGTTGTCCATTACGGTGCCTGAAAATAAAAACACATCCTGCTGGACGATTCCGATACAGCGTCTGAGCGAGTCAAGCGTAAAGCTGCGTATATCTTTTACGTCAATCATAATAGAGCCGTTTCCGGGTTCAAGCTTATAAAAGTTGGGAATCAAGTGGCATATGGTGGTTTTACCGCCGCCGGACGGGCCGACCAGGGCTAATTTGCGTCCCTTTTCAACCTTAAAGCTGACGTGGCTCAGTATTTCTGCCGAACCCTCATAAGAGAATGTTACATCCTTAAACTCAATGCAGCCGAGAGGATTAACAAGCTCAACGGCGCCGGGAGAATCCTTTTCGGACGGTACGTCCATGATTTCTATAAATCTCTTAAAGCCGGTGACACCGTTTTGATACTGCTCCATAAAATTGATAAGCGTGGTAACGGGCGAGATGAACAGGTTTACCGATACAATGAATGTTGAATAATCGCCAAACGATATTTTATCTGCGTATAGGAACAAGCCGCCTGCAATCAGAATTATTACATTAAACACATCTGTCACAAATGAGGTTGAGGAAAAGAATTTCCCCATTGCGTCATATGCACGTCTTGAGGCGTCAACAAAAAGACCGTTGCCGACCTCAAATTTTTCAAGCTCTTTTTTCGCATTGGTGTATGCCTTTGTTACGCGTATGCCTGAAATACTGCTTTCGGTTGCAGCGTTTATTTCCGCCGTACTTACGCGGCGGTCGGCAAAGGCGCGTTTCATATTTCTGCGTGAGTAAAACGAAACAACTATCAATAAAGGAACGCACGAAAATATTATCAGTGTAAGCGTAATATTTATTGAAGATAAATACATAAATGAAAGGACAATCATGATTCCGCCGGTCAGAATATTTTCCGGGCCGTGATGGGCAAGTTCGCATACTTCAAACAGGTCATTTGTCATGCGTGACATTATCCGCCCTGTTTCGTGGTCGTCAAAGAATGAGAACGGCAGACCTTCAAGATGTTCAAATAATTCACGGCGCATCTGCGACTGGATTCCCACACCGATCATGTGTCCATAGTACTGAACAAAATATTTAAGCAGCATCCTTAAAATATAAAGCGCCAGTACAATAATACCGGCAGTCACAATGGCGGAGTACATGCGGTTTGGGATATACCTGTTGAGCATCCTGTTTGTTACCATCGGATAGACCATTCCGATGACGGAAATCATAAGCGATGCAAGCATATCAAGAACAAACATCCTGATGTGCGGTTTGTAATAAGAAAAAAAACGTTTAAGCATATAATCATCTCTCATTCAGAAGTAAATTTATCAAACAATTTCTTGCCGCCGGTTTGGTTGATAAGCTCCAAAAGACCGTTTGCTGACAGCCGCGGCGGCAAACCAAGCTTTTTTGCAAGCTGTGTGCGGCGTGCCGAGCTGTCGGATTTTCCGGACAGACCGGCAGTATAAAAATCAGCTTTGGTTACCGGTATAAAATCTGCTGCGTCGGTTTCCGTTCCGGCTTTTACAAGAATTTCTTCAAGAATATCCTCGTCTATGCCCTCGACACCAAGCAAGCCCTCCTTGCCGGGTTTTTCCTTACGCTTTTCCTTGCCCTCTATAGCAGGAATATAGGCATTCTTTATAGCGCAAGCATCTCCAAGGCAGTTTTTAAGATATGCGCGAATCCTGAAACCTGCCTGATCCGAATCCGTAAGTATTATGATTCCTCTGCCCTTTGACAGCTGTTTTATGCTGTTTATAATCGCTTTGGAACGATATAGATTAAATCCGTTTGTGCATATAATTGGGGCGTCGGTTATTTTTTTAAGTTTTTCCTTGTCGTATTTCCCCTCTACGACAATTATTTCTTTAAGATGAAGCATAGCACTGCCTCCAATCTCTGTATATTTTAGTACAAATTCGTGTGTATTGTCAATCCCCTGCTTACATATAAATAAATATATGTATAAAACGGGGTGAGGCTTAATGTTGAGTTTGACCGAAAAAAATGCCGCTGTACTTGCTTTTTCGGGGATATGTGCAAAAACGTTTGATTTTGCTTTTCGTACATATTATTCGGTAAAGCTTGGGGCAGAGGGCGTTGGATTGCTTGCTTTGGGATTTGGACTGCACGGTGTTATGCTTACGGTTGCTACAGCAGGACTCGGCGTTGCAACATCAAAGATTGTGTCGGAATATCTGGAGCAAAGAGAATACGGTGCGGTAAGGCAGAGCATGAAGATAGCGGTGTACGGCGTTGCGTGTCTGAGTCTGATTATAATTCTGCTTACTTTTATCGGTGCGGACGCAATAGCTGAGTACGTACTTGGAGATGCAAGAATATCAACGGGACTTTGCTGTCTTGCGCCGAGTATATTGTTTATGGGAATATCCTATTGCTTGAAGGGGTATTTTTATGCGGCGCGAAAGGCATGGATTCCTGCCGGTTCGGAATTTTTGGAGCAGGGAGTTAAATTTGCGGCAATAAGTACGCTTCTGGCAATATTTTTGCCGCGCGGAATCAGCTATGGCTGTGCTGCTGTCTTTGCCGGTATAAGCATAGGAGAGTTTTCATCATGTATGTATCTGACGCTTTTCTTTTTAAGGGAAACGGTTTCGATGAAGAAAGGGGAGCGGTGCAGAGGTATACCGCTTGCAATCATAAAAATTTCATTTCCGTCTATGCTCAGTTCGTTTGCGGGCTCGGCGCTCAGAATGCAGGAGGAGGTATGGATAGTCAGCGCGTTTAAGGGGTATGGTATGAGCCACAGCGGAGCGGTCAGCTCTCTTGGAATTATCTATGGAATGGTTATGCCCATGCTTGTTTTTCCGCTGACTTTGGCAGGTTCGGTCACGACTCTGCTTGTGCCGGAAATTGCGCGCCGAAATACGCTTACTGATAAAAGCAGGCTTATCGGTCTTGTTAAACGTGTATACCGTGCCGGTGTAATGGCAGGAATTGCGGTGCTTGTTGTATTTGAGATTTTTGCAAAGCCCTTAACCGGGTTTTTATACCATGATGTGTCTATAGCGGAGTGGGTACGGGTTTTGGCATGGCTTTGTCCCGTTATGTTTGCGGATTCGCTGTCGTGCGCAATGCTTAACGGTTTAGGTAAGCAATTTTCTCTGCTGTTTTACAGCATATCGGATTCGCTTATACGGCTTGTGCTTATATTTGCCTTTATTCCAAAGATAGGTATGCCGGCTCTTGCAGGAGTTATAGTGATAAGCAATCTGTATACATGTGCACTGTCAGTCGGCGGAGTTGTGAGAGGAATTTCGGGCTATAAACAAAAAACAGCGGCTGTCCGAAGGGCGTAAAGCCCGATTTGTTTTGTGCAGATTGCTGTTTTTAAGCGTATTTTGATGAAATAACGGAAAACGGCTTGCATTTTTGGCTCTTTTATAATACAATTAAGCTATGTTTATTTATCAGATTTAAAATTATAAGGAGGAAGCGGAATGCAAAAGTTGGAGCAGTTATATGAGGGAAAGGCTAAAAAGGTATTTAAGACAGATAACCCGGAAATTTTAATGGTAGATTACAAGGATGATGCGACTGCATTTAACGGTGAGAAGAAGGGAACCATAGAATCAAAGGGTGTTATAAACAACAAGGTTACCAATCATTTTATGCAGATGCTTGAGAAGAAGGGGATTCCGACGCATTTTGTAGAGGAAATTTCCGACCGCGAAACTCTTGTTAAAAAGGTTACGATAGTTCCGCTTGAAGTTATAATACGTAATGTTGCCGCAGGCTCTTTTTCAAAGCGTTACGGCGTTGAGGAGGGAACTCCGCTTAAAACCCCGTCTCTGGAATTCAGCTATAAAGATGACGCTTTAGGCGATCCGCTGATTAACAGCTATCACGTTCTGGCGCTTGGCCTTGCAACCAAAGAGGAAATTGATACGATTGCGGATTATGCTTTTAAAATCAACGATATTCTTAAAGATTATCTTATAGGTTTGGGTATTAAGCTGATAGACTTTAAACTGGAATTCGGCAAAACAGGCGACGGCACAATAGTTCTTGCTGATGAAATTTCGCCGGATACCTGCCGTTTCTGGGATGCGGAAACAAATAAGAAGCTGGATAAGGACAGATTCAGAAGGGACCTCGGCAATGTTGAGGATGCATATAAGGAGATTATGAAGCGTCTGATGGGAATTTAATGTTTGCTCTCAAAAAAATGCGGAGGTGCTTTGATGATAGATCAGGAGAGTTTTATGGCGGACAACCTGCATGAGGAATGTGGAGTTTTCGGAGTTTATGACAATGGTGACGGTTTGGATGTTTCAAGGCTTACATACTACGGTTTGTATGCGCTTCAGCACAGAGGTCAGGAAAGCTGCGGAATCGCAGTAAACAACCGCAGTGATGACGGAAATATTCAGATTATACAGTATAAGGATATGGGACTTGTTCAGGAGGTATTTAACGAGCTTGTTCTTAAAGAACTCAATGGGTTTGCGGCAGTGGGACACGTGCGCTATACAACAGCCGGTGCAAGCCGCAGAGAGAACGCTCAGCCGCTTGTGTCGCGTTATCAGAAGGGTTCGTTTGCTTTGGCACATAACGGTAATCTGGTTGATATAGACAGACTGAGGAAGAACCTTGAGGAACAGGGAGCAATATTCCAGACGACAAACGATAGTGAGATAATTGCTCAGCTCATGGCAAAGGAACGCATCAGAACCGGTTCTATGCCGCTTGCTATGCAAAAGGTTATGGGCGAAATCAGCGGCGCGTATTCATTAGTTATAATGACGCCGCACAGAATGATCGCGGCAAGAGATCCGCAGGGCTTCAGACCGTTGTGTATCGGAAAAATAAAAAATTCCTGGGTTTTTGCATCCGAAACATGTGCACTTGATGCTGTCGGTGCGGAATATGTTCGAGATGTCGATCCCGGTGAGATTGTTGTGGCGGATAATGACGGACTCCATTCCTATACGGAGATGTGCGGCAATAAGTCGTCATTATGTATATTTGAATATATATATTTTGCAAGACCTGACAGTGTTATAGACGGACAAAGCGTACACCGTGCAAGACTGAATGCCGGAAGGTTTTTGGCAAAGGAAAGTCCGGCAGATGCAGATGTTGTAATAGGCGTTCCGGATTCAGGACTGGACGCGGCATTGGGATATTCTTATGAATCCGGAATACCATACGGAGTAGGATTTATCAAAAACCGATATATAGGCAGAACGTTTATACAGCCTACACAGGCAGAGCGTGAGGCGGCGCTAAGAATAAAGCTTAATGCAATGAAAGAAGCGGTTGCCGGAAAAAGAGTAATAATGGTTGATGATTCGATTGTACGGGGTACCACCTGCGGAAGAATAGTTAAGCTGCTCAGGGATGCAGGGGCAAAAGAGGTGCATGTCAGAATATCCTCGCCGCCGTTTCTTAATCCGTGCTACTTCGGCACAGATATAGATAACCGTAAAAATCTGATTGCCTGTCGCATGTCATTTGAAGAAACACAGAAAAAAATAGGCTGTGATTCGCTTGCGTATCTTTCAATAGATGCTATGCACAAGCTGGTTCCGGGGTGCAGACTCGGTCACTGTGACGCATGCTTTACCGGCAATTATCCCGTTTACGTACCGGAGGAGAACTGATATAGGTATTTATTTTCGGATTTTAGAAAGGAAAACTGTTTATGCAGAACGAAACTATTGTTGTAATTGACTTTGGCGGACAATATAATCAGCTTATTGCACGCAGAGTCCGTGAGGAAAATGTGTATTGTGTTGTAATACCATATTCAAAAAGCCTTGATGAAATAAAGGCTTATAATCCAAAAGGAATTATATTTACAGGCGGTCCGAACAGCGTTTACGGAGAGAACGCACCTTTGGCAGACAGGGGCGTATTTGAACTCGGTGTACCAATATTGGGAATATGCTATGGCGCGCAGATGATGAGCCATATGCTCGGCGGACTGGTAGAACATGCCGGTAAGCGTGAGTATGGCGTTACTCTGCTGTGCATGGGTGACAGCCCTTTGTTTAATAATATTGGTGACAAAAATGAGTGCCTGATGAGCCATACAGATAAAATTGTTAGGGTTCCGGATGGGTTTGAGATTGCAGCACATACAGAAAGCTGTCCGATTGCTGCCTTTCAGAATCCGGATAAAAAGTTTTTTGGTGTTCAGTTTCATCCTGAGGTTGAGCATACTACTTTCGGCAAACAGCTGATTCATAATTTTTTATATGATGTATGCGGTGTTTCCGGTGATTGGACTATGGCGGATTACGCAAAGAGATTTATAGCATCGGCTAAAGAAAAAATCGGTGATAAAAAGGTGCTTTGTGCGCTTTCCGGCGGCGTTGACAGCAGTGTGGCGGCGGTACTTTTAAGCAAGGCTGTGGGAAAACAGCTTACATGTATATTTGTCGATCATGGACTTTTGCGTAAAAATGAAGGTGATGAGGTCGAGCAGATTTTCAGAAACCAGTTTGATATAAACCTGATAAGAGTGAACTGTGCGGACAGGTTCTTAGGCAAGCTTAGCGGTGTTTCCGAGCC
>CAJLFL010000046.1 GCA_905205855.1 uncultured Eubacteriales bacterium
GACGGCTGCAGATACACAATAGAAAAGGCGCGCGCTTTAGTGGACAGCAGGGGCTGCAAACTTGTTTTAATTAACCCCACATTAAAGCAAATGCTGACCTGCAGGGATTTTATCATGTATACAGCGACATCACCGGAGGAATTTGTCGGTATGTTTGCCGATGCCGAAGCGGTTGTGACAAACTCGTTTCACGGAGCTGCTTTCTCGCTGATTTTCAAAAAGGAGCTTTATGCAGAGGCGTCAAATGCAGAGAAGTCGGCAAGAATAATTGATTTGCTTGAGCTTTTTGACTTGTCGGACAGACTGCTTCCTAACGAGAAAATCGGAAAAATTGATTGGGAAATGGTAAATTCACGGCTTACGATGGAGCAGAACAAGTCAGTTTCCTGGCTTAAAAGTTCTTTAGAATTAAATTAGCAAGATATATTAAACACATCAGGAATAAAATATTAAGGAAAATGGGATTTAAGACAGAACGGAGCGCGTAAAAATGATAACTAATCTAAAAAATGACAAGCTGTTATTTTTTCTCAGAAGAAAAAAGTATCCGTACAAGCACCGGAATAAAAGTTTTTTGTGCTGGGCTTTAGCGATAGTATTATTGGTTTTAACGGCGGTGCTGGTTCATGGCCTGATAAAGTATACATACAGCAAGCTTGATATATGCGACCTGTCGGCAAGAACAATATATAAAAACGGTGTTGAGCCGATAGAGGATCAAGCCTATTTTGAAGAAAAAACCGTTAATACAAACAGCAGCGGAGATACGGTGCCCAATCTGGAGTTAAACAATAAAACTTTAACTCTCAATCCCAATGGTATAAACGGAGTGCATATTACGTGGGTATATACAGGCAATGAAAGATTTGAGTATAACGGCAACTATCAGTGGAATGAGCTTATCGGAATAGGAAAGACCTTTAGCTATAATACCGGGCAGGGATACAGGACAGCATATGACACCAATGAGGTGGAATTATCCGAAAACGGATGGTACACCGTATTTGCTATTTGGTACGAAGAAGGAGAGAAACTGCATGTTGTAAAGAACTTCCATGTCGGGAGTATTGAAACAAGCGGTGTCGGAACAGAGTATGAAAAGGAAGCATATGATACCTGGAATGACAATAAAAAATATGTCAATTCGGTTCCGGGCGTTAAGAATTATCTTTTTATCGGCGCTGACCATTGGGATCGCAGTGAGCTGACAAAATCCTATTCCGATTATATGGTGCTTGCCACAGTAAACACAAATAACAAAGAGGTTTCTTTTACCACAATACTGAAGGAATCATATGTTTACATTCCGACAATAGGCTGCGGAAGACTTACAAATGCGTATAATTGCGGCGGTGTAGAGCTTGTTGTCAGAACAATAGAAGAAAACTGCGGACTGAAAATTGACAATTATCTTTTGCTTGACTATAATTATTTTATACAAATGATTAACTCTGTCAAAGGAATCAAGGTTCAGATTGAAAAATATCAGGTGCCGTACATAAATCAATACATAAGCATTATGGAAAGCAATTACAGATTGACCTCAGATATTGTAAGAACTAAATATCTTGAAGAAAAAAGCGGAGAGTTTTTGCTGGACGGAGCACAAACACTTGCGTATATCCGATATTATAACGAGGGTGACTGGGCAAGAAGCGAACGCTATGACAGGATGATGAAAGGGTTTTATAACAGCGTCCGCAAAACAAGCCCGTCGGTAATCGTAAATGAGATTTTCCCGTTGTTTACTACGGATTTCAGCTTTGATGAATATAAAGAATTTCTGTATTATCTGCCGCTGTATCTGAAGTATGACGTTAAGGCAAACGAGCTTCCGGCTGAAAACCGCATTGCTCCGTTTAAGGAAAGCTATCGCTACAATGTTCTTTTAAACAAGCATGCTGAAATAGATGCGGTTGTTGATGATATTTTAAACGATAAGAATGTTGAGCATCAGCGGATGTGGTGGATTTCTCCGATTTTGCTGATAATATATTTTTGTCTTTTAATATTATCGGTGACAGCCTTATGTTATACGGTATTACGCAAAAGACGGGTTATATATATAGATCCTGTATCCGGTGTGAAAAGGTACAAATCCAAAAAGTATCGCTGGAACAGTGATGTTCATGTGTATCACCAGGATGTCCTCGGTGAATATAACGGTAATTTGTTTATGAATAAAGAAATGACGCAAAGGTACAGTCACAAAATAAAAATGCCTATGCATGAGCTTTTGGTATATGCACCAATTCCTGCCGGGGATAATACGGATTATTCAAAGGACAAGAGCATGTCCAGGGGAACACCGCTAAAGCTTTAGAATTATGAAAGGAAACGTCTTGTTATGAGTTCAAGAACGCAGAAATCGGTTCGTAATATTGCCTTTTCGATTGCCTATCAGCTGGTAACCTTGTTTTCAAACTTTTTGATGAAGACAATACTGATAAAAAGTCTTGGAATACAATATACAGGCGTTTCTGCGCTTTTTACCGATATTCTGACGGTTTTATCGGTTGCGGAGCTTGGATTTGGCATGGCTGTTTCTTATGCGCTTTATCGGCCGCTTTATGAAAAAGATGATATTCAGATTGCAAAGCTTATGCGGTTGTTTAAAAAAATCTATCGGATTGTTTTTTCCGTTATTATTGCAGCCGGAATTGTCTGCCTGTTTTTTCTTAAATATATCGTGACCGGCGTTCCGGATATAAAAGAGGATATACATATCATTTTTATATTTTTTATCCTCAAAACGGCAGTTTCATATTTGTTTGTGTATAAAGCGATACTTATAGAAGCAAATCAGGAAAAGCATATAGTTTCTGCAATCGGAATGGCGGTTTGTATACTGACTGCAGCTTCAGAGGCGGTTGCTTTAGCGGTATTTAAAAGCTATATCGGGTATCTTGTGATAATGGTGACAATGGTAATTGTGCAGAATGTTATTATTTCGTTGGTTGCAAATCACAGGTATCCGATGCTAAAAACCGAGTGCAGCGAGAGCCTTAGTCCGGCTGAACGCAAAGAAATCTTTAAAAATGTAAGAGCCCTGGCAATTTACAAAATTTCCGGAGCGTTTCAAAGAGGTGTAGACAGCGTTATTATATCAGCTATGCTCGGAACCTCGCTTGTAGGGTTTTTGTCTTATTATAAGATGATAGTAAACAACGTGAATTCTCTTTTCGGTCAGGTGTTTGAGGCGATTAAGCCGAGTGTGGGAAACCTTGCGGCAAGCGAAAGCGGCGAAAGACAATATGCTGTTTTTAAGAAGATGTGCTTTATGTCGTTTGCAATAGGAAACTTCGTTACTGTTTCGTTGATAACCCTTCTTAATCCTTTTATTGCTTTATGGCTGGGAAACAACTATTTATTAGGGATGGATATTGTAATTATGCTTGCGGCAGACGCTTATATAATTAATATGGTTCCCCCTTATGAAAGTTTCAGAAATGCAAACGCCCTGTTTGTTCAGGGAAAATACAGACCGGCTGCTATGGTTGTCTTAAACATTGTTTTATCAGTCGCGCTTGCGGATAAATGGGGTATGTCCGGTGTTTTGTTTGCTACTATAGCTGCCAGAGTGCTGACACATGTGTGGTATGATCCCCGACTGATTTACCGTAAGGTATTTCATAAACCGTTTTTGCAATATATAAAAATGAAAACGCTCTATTTGTTGATTGTGATTGTAAATTGTGTTCTGGTATATGCAATATGCAGCATTATCAGCGTTTCCAATCAATGGCTTGGATTTTGCTTAAAAGCTGTATTGTGTGTGGTTATACCCAATACAGTTTTAATAGTATTGTTTCGCAATAATGATGAGTTTAAGACATTGTATGCTTGTGCCTGCGGGCTTTTCAAAAAAGTATTTAGGCATACGTAAGCTGAACCCTGCGGGCAGATAATATCTGCCCCTACGGATTGGGTATGTGTTGTGTGTTGTGTGATATTGGCAACCCCATGCGGCTGCGTAGATTGTGTATATGTCGTGTATATATTATGTATCGTTTGATGTCGTAGGGGCGAATATTATCCGCCCGCATGAGATGGTGCATACAAGCAGCGTTTGTTGCCCGTTGCTGCGTAATTTTAAAATCATACTTTGGTATGATGACAAAACCACTTGTGTATGATATATTATAAATGGTTATGATTAAAATATTTGGAAGGGGCTTGACAAACCATGTTGTTTGGCGTAAAATCAATACATATGTGGAATAAGCTTGTTTAAATTCCAAAAGATGTCATAATTGTTAAATTAAAAAGGTACACTTTAAAGCTTTTAAAAGAGTGAATAAGGTGTACTTTCTTATTCTTTGCAGAAAACGCTGTAGAATATTGCACAGCGGAACTTAATAATTGCGAAACAAATAATATTTTCAGGAGGAAAAGCTATGAGTAAAAGAATTTTAAGCCTGTTTACGGTGTTTGCATTGTGTTTCTCTTTGCTGCCTGTATCGGTGTTTGCTGAGGGATTGGAGGACGGCGGAATATGATGAGGATACCGGCATCTATACGGTTTACGGCTCTGTCCTGAAAAAAATCAGCACCAAGCAGGGCGGCGGCATAACACCGGAACCAACTCCTGTCACGTTGGAGATTGCACCTGAAAGTGCAACAGTCAATGCAGGCGAAACCGCGCAATTTACTGTAACATATGACGGTATACTCCAAAGAACATATCGTTTTTAAGTTCAAAGGCGGAACAGAAATCAAGTGGTCGATTGTATAAACAAGAACCCCACAGAGAAACCAAAACGGTGCTTCTGTGGGGTTCTTTTTTGCCTGCACATTGCCGCTATGAAAGGTGTTTACTTGCAATTGCGGCTTATAACGGCATTGAAATTAAGAAATATAGCTTAATTACGCAAATTAAAAAATTGTCATTTATCGATACGCTCTTGACAATTCATATAAATTGTGACACAATACTTCAAAAATGAACAATTCAAATATGAAGTATGAGGTGACAGAGTGTGAATTTAAGCATAGAAGTTTCAAGAAAGATTTCCCGGGCATACAATGCGATGTGCAAGCCACTATGCAAAGAGTTAGAACTGTCGCAGACAGCGTTTGACATTCTGATGTTTCTCGGCAACAACCCGAACTATAACACTGCCGGCGAAATAGTGGAAATACGGCGGATTAAGGCAAATCTTGTATCGGTAAATGTTGAAAGGCTTGTCCGAGAAGGGTATCTTCTCAGAAAGCAGGTGGAAGGAGATCGGCGTAAAACGGGCCTTATATGTACCGATAAAGCAAAGCCGATTATTGAGCGCGGGCGAAAACTTCAGAAAGCCTTTACAGAGAGAATGTTCTTGAATATGGATGACAATCTGCGTAAAGCGTTTTCGGAGGCAACGGATATTATTGAGAAAAATCTGAATGAGATTTTGGAGGCGGAAAATAAATTATGAGTATTGCATTAACCGTTTTGATAACATTTTTTGCAGGTATGGGCGCAGGTCTCGGCACAGGCTTTGCGGGAATGAGCGCCGCTGCCGTAATCAGTCCGATGCTGATAACCTTTTTGGGAATGGATCCTTATATGGCGGTGGGAATCGCACTTTCTTCCGATGTGCTTGCCAGCGCAGTTTCGGCATACACCTATCATAAAAACAAAAATCTGGATGTGAAGAACGGCTTGATTATGATGGTCAGTGTGTTAGCGTTTACCATTGTCGGAAGTTATATAGCAAGCTTTGTGCCGGCGGCAACGATGGGCGGCTTTTCGGTGTTTATGACATTTCTGCTCGGAATTAAATTCATCGTGCGCCCCGTTATGACAACCAAGGAAAGTATGGGAAAAACTTCAGCAAAAAAGCGGGCAATTCAGTCGATAATCTGCGGTGTGATGATTGGTTTTATCTGTGGATTTATCGGTGCGGGCGGCGGTATGATGATGCTGTTGATTTTAACGAGCGTAATGGGTTATGAATTAAAAACTGCCGTAGGTACAAGTGTATTCATTATGACCTTTACCGCGTTGACGGGTGCGGTGTCACATTTTACAATAGGCGGATTGCCGGATGTTTTAACATGGGTACTGTGCGTTGTATTTACGCTTTTGTGGGCTCAGATAGCTGCGGTATTTGCCAATAAGGCACAGCCTAAAACACTTAACCGTGCAACAGGTGTAGTTCTCGTTGTTCTTGGCATTGTTATTATGGGTTTTCAATTGTTAAGCTGAATGGCTCTGTTCAAAATCCATTAACTAAAAATAAATCATACCTTTGACACGAAATGTCGAACCGTTGACACGAAAGGGTATACGATTGACACGAAAGGGTATACGATTGACACGAAAGGTCGGGGTAAAATTTACGGTTTCATTTTTTGATTGAAACGAATATTTTTAAGCAAATTCGGCGTAAAAAATGTGCTGCCGATAATGAGAAAACATTATTGCTTGGCAGCACTTTTACACGATGTATTCCGAAAACCGCACAGGCAAAAGGTTTATTTGAAACCGAAATAATAGAATGGTCTGTGAAGATTTACCGTGTTGTTTCTCTGCGTATTAAAATCGGAGTAAGAACCTTATGAATCGGTTTTGAAAGCAGTTCGGGTTTCCGTTTCTTAAATGCATTTATCTGAACAGTAAGAATCTGCATTGCTTCATCCGCAATTTTATTGACCTGCTGTCCTACGGTTGTTATCGGAACTATTGCTTCTTTTGAAATCGGCGAATTATCAAATCCGACTATTTTATATTTATCGGGAAGCTTGCCGTATTTTTTTACAATAATATTCAACAGAATATTCGCATGAGTGTCATTTGACATGAAAATACCAACAGTTTTATTGATATATTTAGCTTCTGTTTCTTCAAACATATTTTTAATTCCGGCATAGTTTTCATCGTATGTTTTTCCGAAATCCCTTATCAAGATATTATAATCGCATTTGTTCGTTTCGCAAAAATTCTTAAAGCCTTTTATTCTCCCATATGCCGGTACATCCTCAGGGACATCGGAATTTGCATGAATCAATATATCACAGCCCCTTTTTGAAAGAATGGTAGCAGCCTGAATTCCGCCCATATAATTATCTGTATTTACGCTGCAGACATATTTATCTTCGCGTTCGATTGTAACAAGCGGTATATTATATGCAGATAATTCCTTTGAAGGGAGTGTGTGACTCAGAACTATCAATCCCTCTGTTTTGTACGCAAGTAGCTCGCTGATATACCTTCTTTCGACATCGGCATCATCTTTTCCCGCAAATACAATAAATTTATAACCGTATTTTTCATATGTGGAAATGATATGGTCAAGAACATCCGAATAATAATGCATATAAAGGTTAGGTATGATAACGCCTATGATTTCAGTTTTCCCGTTCGCCATAACCCTGGCAAGCTTGTTTTCTTTATAATTAAGCGTTTCAAGAGCATGCGCAATCTTATCCTGGTTTTCAAGTGTAATCGAATCGGGATTACTGAAATATCTTGATATGGTTGTTTTTGAAAATCCGGTATACTCGGCGATATCCGCAAAAGTAACATTTTTTTTTGACATATTCTCTGCCTCCGTTTCGGTTTTATTATAGCATATAACAGTTATAAAATCAATAAAGTAATCGGTAAAGTAACCAGTTCTGTCAAAACGCACAAAACACGAAAGCCGTTATTGGGGATTTATCACAAAAAACAAAAGAACACTTGACAAGTAACCTGTTATGTGATACGATGCAGATAGTAAAGTAACTGGTTACTTAAATAAGTCGGAGGGATAACTATGAAAAAGCTATCATTGTTTATGGCAGCTCTTTCGCTGGTTGCCGGCACATTAATGTTAACGGGATGTGCAAAAAAAGTAAAGCCCGGGGATGTGCGTGGATACGACAACGGAGAGCAGTATATCAGTATGTGGGTGCATACAATCGAAGACACACCTGAAGGCTCGGCATATAAAAAATCGGTGGAAAGCTTCAATGAAAAATACAATGGAAAGTATTTTGCCGATATTGAGTTTATTCCGCGAAATGACAGCGGCGGCGGATATTCTGACAAAATCAACGCATCTGTTATGTCGGGAGATTTGCCGGATGTTATAACGGTGGACGGACCGAATGTATCGGCTTATGCGGCAAACGGAATAATCCAACCACTCGCCGCTCTAACCGATGAGGAAAAATCCTCTTATTTGGAATCAATTATTGAACAAGGTACTGTTGACGGTAAGCTTTATGCGCTCGGCGCAATGGAATCGAGTGTCGGACTGTATTACAATAAGGCAATCCTTAAAGAGGCGGGGATTGATATACCTGATAAAGACCACCCTTGGACATTTTCGGAATTTGCGGATATATTAAAAAAGCTTAAGCCGATAATGGACGCCAAAAACGGATATCCGCTCGATATGACATTCCCGGTCGGAGAGTCAAGCATCTATTATTATGCACCGTTTATATGGTCAAACGGCGGCGATTTGATAAGCAGTGACGGTCTCCGGGTGGATGGGTATTTCAATTCCGAAGAAAATGCAGAGGTGTTTAAGTATTTCAGACAACTTGTGGAAAACAAATATATGTCGGCAACACCTGTTGAAAAGCTTTTTGAAAGCGGACGTGCGGCATTTAAATTTGACGGTGCTTGGGAGGTTAATACCGTTTATCAGAGTTACGGTGACATTGATCTCGGTGTTGCACCGTATATAGTCAGCGACAAGTGGGACGGAGGGAGATATACTCCTACAGGCTCATGGGCATATGCGGCAACATCAAAAACAGAGCATATTGAAGCGGCAACCGAGTTGGTAAAATGGATGAGCGGCGTAGAAAGCGGAATATTGCTTTATGAAAACACAAAGAGCTTGCCGTCAACATATGACGCATATGACAGCATAACGATTTTTGAAGAAGATGCGAATTATAAAGCGCTTTACGAACAATTAAGAGATTACGGTCATCCAAGACCGAAAACACCTGTTTATCCGCAGGTAAGCATCTCTTTCCAGCAGGTTCTCGAGGATGTGGGGCTTAGCGGCAGAGATGTTAAAGATGAAATGGATAAATCTGTTGAAAGGATAAACGCTAAACTTAAGCGTTATACAAGATGATATGAAAAATAAATCAAATTCAATTCTCGGAATGGCTTTTTTCGGACCTGCACTTGTTCTGATGACGATTTTTCTCTTCATTCCGATGATATTAACACTTATCTACAGCTTTACGGATTATTTTGCGTTAAACCCTAAGCTGACGCACTTTGTATGGCTCGAAAATTTTTCCGCCATTTTCAAAGATGACCTTTTTACAACAGCTTTCGGCAATACGGTTAAATTTGTGCTTATAATTGTTCCGCTGCAAACACTGGGAGCATTGGGATTGGCGCTTCTTATCAACAGAGTAACTGTATGCAAGCGGTATTTCAAGGTGGCGTTTTTTATCCCTGTAGTTATGTCGCTTGCGGTAGTTTCGAATCTTTGGATGCAGATTTACAGCCCCGAAGGAATACTCAATACAATGCTTTCAAATTTTGGAGTCAAACCGCAGCCGTTCATATATGGTGCAAGTCAAGCGCTTCCCTCTATTGCATTTATGAGTGTGTGGCAGGGAGTGGGTTATCAAATGATTATTTTCCTTGGCGGATTGCAGGCGATCAACCCTGCGCTTTATGAGGCTGCCGAAATGGATCATGCAAGTTCATGGAGCAGATTTAAAGATATAACACTTCCCGAGCTTAAGCCTCTTTGCGTATTTGTTTTTATAACCGTTACAATAGGCGCATTCAGAATGATAGTTCAGCCTATGGTAATGACCGGCGGCGGTCCGTCACATTCGACATATACAATCGTTTACGACATTTATGAAACGGGCACCGTAAACTGGGAAATAGGACTTGCGTCCGCTATGGCTATTGTGTTTACCGTATTCGTTGTAATACTTACAATTATTCAGACAGTTCTGACAAAGGACAAGGAGGATAGACATGAAAAGAAAAAAGCAAAAAATATTTAATATAGCTCTTGCGGTAATCATGCTTATTATGTCACTGTTTTTCCTGTTTCCCGTGATATGGATGCTTGCAAACTCTTTTAAGCCGGATGCGGCAATCACGGCGGATATGAATTCGGCAATGGCATTTGTACCACCCGCACTGGGAAAAGGTTTTTTTGATAACTACAAAGCAATTCTTTTTGATACAAGCTTTATACGCTATATGCTAAACACATTATTCTATGCGGCAATAATGATTATCTCCGGCATAATAGTAAACGGGCTTGCGGGGTATGCGCTTGCAAAAATCAAGTTTCCTTTCCGTGACAGATGGCTTGCGGTAATCATGATGCTTATGGTTATACCGACAGAAACAATTATCACAATAAACTTTATGTTTGTTTCAAAGATGGGTCTTCTTAATACCGTTTTCGGATATATTCTTCCGATGATTGTAAATCCGTTTAATATTTTCTTATTCAGGCAAGTTTTCGTAGCCTTGCCGGATGATGTATGGGAAGCTGCACAGCTGGATCATTGTAATCCCATGAAGTATTTTTTCACAATGGTTCTGCCAATGTCTAAAACCGTTGTGGCAACAGTAAGTGTTTTCACTTTCCTTAATGTATGGAATGACTATCTTTGGCCGTCGCTTGTTTTTACATCAAGCAATCTTTTGACAGCACAAATTGGCCTTAATTCCATTACATCCAATGACAATACGACAATGGGGCAAACACTTGCGGTTATCACGCTTATTACAATAAAGGTTATAATAATCAATTCCATTTTCTCAAAACAAATTGTGGAAGGCGTTATTTCAACAGGTTCTAAGGAGGGTTAAACTATGAGTTTTATAGAAATGAAAAATGTGTGCAAAAGATATGCGGGTGCAGAAAAGAATTCGGTTACCGATTTCAATCTTTCAATAGAAAAAGGCGAATTTATCGCCTTTGTAGGGCCTTCGGGATGCGGAAAATCGACAACGCTCAGAATGATAGCCGGATTTGAAGAAATAACAAGCGGTGATTTGTACATTAACGGAAATCGTATGAATACGGTGTTGCCGCGTG
>CAJLFL010000047.1 GCA_905205855.1 uncultured Eubacteriales bacterium
CTGTTTCAAAGGTAACCGGAAATGTATAATAGTTCTTATCTAAATCATATACACTGTACTCGACCTTTTTCAGTTCCGGATCGCTGCACACGATCAAATCGTATTTGACTGCGTTATTGACATACGGCCACATAAAATCCGGCGCGTTTTGTTCCGAAACATACTGATCGTCCGGCCGGAACGGGGTGCTGCGCCCGGTACCCTTGCAATAATAATCCCACGATTCTTCGCCATCTGATGCCGCATAGGCTATCATATTAAGGCTGCCGATACAACCGAAAATCATGGTAATAGCCAGTACAAGGCTTACAATTCTTCTATTTTTCAACTGCTGCACCTCCCTTTGCGTCTTTTTCTGCGCTGCTATCATTGCTTACGGTGGTTATGTTCACCACTTTTCCTTCCACGTCATAACTGCATTGATATCCCAAGATTGCACATATCTCATCAACGGGGACAAAGATTTGTTTCCCTTTTTCTTCCATTGCAGAAACTGATACCGATTTACCGTCCATGCTCGCAGTCCCGTCTGCCTTTAGCGTAAGCCTACCCGAAGGAGCGACGATAAGACACTCATCTGCTCCTTTACTATATCCCATACGCAGGAAGCTTGCGAGGTTTTTCGCGGTAACCATAATCTTTCCGTCCTTTTCGTACGGCGCCTCTGTGGTGTATTTGTAAACACCGTCAAGGCAAATATTGATTTTACCTTCGACCGCCTCGGTGAACGGCACGGGGATTTTCTCAGACACTGTCCCTTTCCCCTTATCTTCAATCTCCTCATCCAATTGAATGGTACGGGACTTTTCCTTGGTGATACGCACGTAATCAATGACATATCTGCCGCCATACATCTGGGTGCCCAGTGTAATTTTACCAAGCGTACTTCCGGCATCCGTGGTGTAATATCCAGCGTCAGTCACAAGCTCTCTTATGGCCTTTCCTTCATTGAAAAAGCTAAAGTTCATAATTTTCTCGTCAAGGTCAACAATCCATTTTTCTGTATACCAGGTATTGGAACTGATTGTCGCCGGCTCCAAATACTTCTCTCCACACCCTGCGGGGCCGCCGTAGTTAAACACCGTAGCGCCGTTTGACGATATAACAACATTGCGGGAAATCATTTTGTTGGAGGCATCATAAAGTCCCATAACAAACGAGGCGAACTTGCACGCCTGATCCGGTTCCGGCACATACATATATCTGATTTCGACACCGACAATGCCTTTTTGTCCTCCGGCATTGATACTGACGCCGACACCTGAATAAGAATTATCATAAACAGTGTCGTTAAGGACAAGGCAATTCTTTTTTTGTCCCGGCGATGTTTCGTGTTCTTCCAGCGAGACAGTTCCCGACGGGCTAGTGCTGAACTGAACTTCAGCAGGAATGTCCTCGTCATAGAAATCCGAAAACCAAATATCGTTTGCCGCCAGCTTACTCTGGCGCTGTCTATTCTTTTTGGGATCCGTTCTCAGCGCGGCGCCGTATGCACTGTAAGACGTCACAAGCATTAACACGCACACGAGAGAAATGATTCTTTTCATCTTCAATCCAGGCACCTCCTTAATCCTCAATCATCATTACTGCCATCGGTGTTCCGTAGTATTGCTGGATAATAATCTCTGAACAGTCAGCTCCGGTATCCAGATAGGATTTCAGGGCATCTTTGTTTGTCGATTCCACATAGGTCTCCCCGTTTTCCTTAACCCGGTATCTGAAATATGGGCCGTACGCACCTGCGTTGAGAACCAGCTCACAATCGGCAGATGTTTTTGATGCTAAAACAGACCGATCCTCGTCAGAGGTAAAGTAAACCATATACCCTTCATCAAACACGTCATACACAAAGCCGCGCCGATACGTAAATTCACTCCAGAAGGTTGTTGCCCATGCTGTAACCAGCGTTCTGTTTGACGTGCGATAACGCAGTTCCAGATTCGAAAGATATCCCTTGTTATCCGTCTTGTATCTTATGATGTCGCCTTTTTTAAGTTCTGTAACATTCATGATACTTTTAATGGTCGGATCACTTGTGCTGTCGGAAGCCGTAAATGTGAACCCCTTTTTTACCGGAACGTCAACACTCATACCGTTTCCGATTACGGTTATAACATCGATGATATTCCCCTTGTCATCAATTCCCTTGGAAAGATAATCCACGACAGCAAACATGTCTGACGTTGAAAGCCCTCCGGTCAGTCCGCTTGCATTTGCCACTCCGACAAAGTCAGAGACAATTTTGTTTCGATCTGTAAAAAACGCATTTACCGCGTATTTACGGTTATGAACAAGCACCTGATTTGCCGTCAGAATCTCATAAAGCTCATCATCCATCAAATCCTGGTCAATCGGCGATGCATAAAGCATCACCTTAGTGTTCTGCGCATTCACCGCCACATTGGGGCCGATGGTTCCGGTTGATGACCGATAACTGTCATTGGACGTAGAGGACGTCATAAACAACGCGTCGTTTGCTTCCGTATCGTCCTCTCTCAAACACTTTTTGTTTGTCTTGCCGTTGAGGACGGTATCGATGACCGCAACTTCACCGTCGCTGTTGAGCGCATAACGAATCACTGACGAATACGTACCGGTGCCGACGCTCTCGCCGAACTGCAACACACATGCGTCATGCAAGGACGTTAAGGTTTTTGCATCGGAGTTTTTCACCGTCTGTCCGTCCAGTATAATTTTTCTCGCCGTCTGATACTCGGCAATTTTATCGTCCTGGGTATACAACCTTAACGCCAGGCTTTTCTCAAACGTGCCATCTAACTTAGCTGCGGTCACGTACGCATAGCTTAATTTTGTATCCGTGCCGGCCTCAGCCTTCGCAATTCGCCCGGCAATATCAAGATAAAGCTTAACGGATGCCCCCGGCTCCAGCAGAGCGCTGTCTTGTGCCATACATTCTTTGGTAGGTTTATACACCGTACCACCCAGTGTAATATACTTTTTGTTATCCCGGATTTCTGTGATGACACCTTCCACGATTTTATTGCTGATATACGCACGTATATACTGCTGATAGGCGTCCGCCGCGGACTGATATACCGACACGATATCGCCCTTTTTGATCTCAGTAATTTTACATTCCTTACCCTCTGCATTGTAAATAATCGTATAAGGATCGTCCGCCGTAGTGTTGAGCGTGATACTGTCTGACACATCATACATATTGTACATCAGATAGTCACCGCCGCTCACATGTGATACCGCATAGTTTTTATATGTGTCAATAAAGACCACATCAGCGCTGCCGCTATCGTCATTATCAAGCAGTCGGATTCTGCCAAGCATACCCTTAAACAAATCCATCGAAAACCGCTGACTTGTCGCCACGCCGTTATAGATTACGGAAACACCGGATGCATAAGATACGGTTTTGCTCTTTTTGGCATTTTCGGCATCATACTTTACCCGTTGACCGTCAACCGCAACCACATCGTCAATATCGATGACAGTTTCTTTGTTCTTATCGCTTTTGAACATGTAAACGATTTTATCGTATTGCTCGGTTTTGCGTTCTCTATAAAAGATATCGACATGATAGCCAAGGTAGTCATAAATATTTTCTACCTCTCTTGATTCAAGCTGGAGATCTCCAATCTGGATATGAAACGAATCTACATCATTTTCACCACTCAGCCGGCTGATATCCACCGCGTTTAAAATGTTGCTTTCATGTTTCACCCTAAAGACCGAATACGCAAGGCTGGATCCTTCTTCCATCTTATAATCGTCGCCGTACGATTTGTAGATCATAACCGTCGAATCAAGCGCATTATAAATCAGCTGAACACCCATTCCCACGGTCAGCGCGGTATTATCGTCGGCGCCGCCAAGATCATCGTACAGGGATAAATCCATCGCTACCCTTTTATACCCCGATGGGTATCCGCCCAGATGATCCGCTTTCAGGCTGTAACCTAAAATTTTAATCATTACGGCAGACGCTTCTTGCAGCGTAATATTGCCGTCCGGATAGATTCTGCCCATTGCATTGGCAGAAACAACGCCCGCATTTACCAGTGATTCGATATATCCGCCATATTCATTTTCGGCGTCCACATCGCTGAACCGTCCTGCCGTCACCGGCGCCGTACCATATCCACCGGCAATTGCTGCCATCTTATAAAATTCTCCGCGGGTTATTTCGTTTTCGAGTACGTCCTCCCCGTAATCCGATATGCTCAGTGCATTGACAAGCCCCAGCGCATTTTTGCCGCATACCGTACTGCTCTCAGCAACAACATCATCCGCTAACGCCGGAACAACCGAGCACGCCAGCATTGACATACAAAGGAGTATGCCAATCAGTTTTTTCAAAGATCTCAATTCATCTACCTCCTTTGCATTACCGAATCAAACCGTAAATCATTTTTGCTGCCTCAGCCCTTGTACACGAATCACTAGGACAAAACTGATCGTTATCCTTGCCGTTGATGATACCGGCGGCGCGCATCGCATATACTGCCTCTGCCGCGTAATCAGAGATCGTCTCGTGATCGGCAAACCCGGTTCTATCCGATGCCGTAAACTCTCTTCCGTTCGCGGCAGCGATACGATACGCCATAACAGCCGCGTCCTGACGCGAGATCTCGTTTCCCACGCCAAAGGAAGTATCCGAAATCCCGTTTATAATATTTTTCTCCGCAGCTACGGCAACATACCCGGCATACCACACGGCTGCATCAACATCGGAAAATGCAATCGGCAATGTATTATCCGGCGTGATCTGATACGCACGCATCAGCATCGCCAGAAATTCTTCTCTGGTTACATGCCGTGCCGGATCAAAGAGATTCTCTCCCACGCCGTTTACGATTCCCTTTTCGGACAAAAGCGCTATGCTTTCCTTGGCCCAATCATAACCGTCAAGATCGGTAAAACTGATCTTTTCTTCCTTTTGTTGCGGCGTGATTGGATCTGACACCTCAGTCTTGCTTCCTACGATTCCGCCGCCTCCGGAATAGCTGCTGCCTCCGCCGCTGCCGCCGGACGGTGTTACACTACTGCTGCCGGCAAGCTCGGTAATTTTTGCGTTTGCAAACACTTTAAAGCTTTCCGGCGTACTGAATGCGCCATGCTGCAAAACGGCATCATAAAACTGCGATTTTTTTGCGGTTGCAAGGGCGTTGTATGCACTCACGTTTAAACCAACCACTGAACCGAACTCGGTCACAAAATATTCCACATCGCCCCAACCGCCAAAACTCGAAACAGACGCACTTAAAACCGCTGCCTTATAAGCATCGGCAATTTGTTCCTGTGTAAGATAATTCTTATCCTTAAAATACTTCGCAGTAAAAGATGTCTTTGTGTCCTCACCAAAACGGTCATATGCCTGCATATACTTTTGATCCAGCGAAAGCGCCGCGGCATAGTCGGCAATATGAACCAACCCCTCACGAATCGCCTCAATGTATGACGCCTTGTTAATCGAATCCACAATGGTTTCATCCTTAATACCGTCTTTTTTCAGCGTTTCGTAGATGACCTCACACAATCCGTAAGGCCGGGTCATAAATATCGTATCCGCCGATAAGTTAAGCACACCGACAAGATCACTGTATTCATTGTTTAAATCCATCAAGGCAACCAGCTCGTTGATGGATTCTTCTCTGGTCTTCGTGCCATCGGACGGATTGATAATTTGATTGATTTGCTCCAGCGTGGCCGCTCTCTCCGCAGTCGTTGCATAAAAAACCTTTTTTGCGGTTTCTTTGCCGTTCACACGCATATTATAAAAGCCGACTTCTTCTCCGCTCATATCAACGCTGATGCAATAGCCGCCGTTTTGGTCTGCCAACACCTGCGTAAACAATAAAAAATCTTCGTTTAAAGCATTTCCTGTATAGACCTTGCTTGCATCAAAGGTCTTGCCCTTTTTCAGAAGCTGTACTGTGATATCATCGTATTGCTTTGCGCCGTCAATCGTACCGTATAAGGTTAATGTCTTGATGTTTTCATCGATTTCATATCTGTCAAGCTCCGCTGCGGAAACCGGCGCCGCTATCACAGACATTCCCGCCATGACGCATAAAGCACGTTTTATGTATGTATTCATGATTCCTCCTTTTTATCATTTGGGGCGGAATTACTCCGCCCCGTTACCCGCTCCGCCTTTTTTAGTCGTATACAATAACCGCAATGGATTCCCCGGTACCGTTCGTTCCTTGAAGCATATCTCTCGAAATCGTAACCAGATCTCCGTTTTCTTTATCCTGAACCTTAAAATGCTTTGTCATCAGTTGTGTAAAATGATAGCCGTAGTTAATCTGATATTGGCCAAAGGACTTTTCAGCAGCAGCCGGTCTTTCTTCATAAGTCCAACCAAGCTCTGCCGCTTTTTCAGCATTTGCCTTTGTGGGACCAACTAAGATATACACCGTCGCGTCTTTATGCAACCGGAACGATGCTTCAAGATTGTACCTTATATCCGTGTATCCGGTTGTTGTCATGATATAGTCGCAGCCAATCAGCCTCTTGTACTTGCCATATAGCGTGCGCAAGTCATTGGTGTATGTATCATTGTTTGGCCACCCTCTGTCGTAAATGATCTTGCTGCCGAGTCCTTCTGATCCGGTATAGGCAGCGCCTGATACTCTGGTATTTACCGTCAGCGGTGCGGGTGTTAAATCTAAGTACTTGGCGCCATTGTTCTTATTCGTAATCTTAGCATCGCTGATACCTGCTTTTGTACTATCATCGCTTTCGATCTTCGGGGTGCGGCGCGCGAATACTAAAAGATGTCCGCCATAGCCGCCCTTAATCTGTACTGTCGCTCCTGCGGCAAATTTTTTGGCATAAAGCTTGGTGTAGATGTTTTTGCTGCCGTTGTTACTATTGGTAATAACCTTAATGTAACCGTCGGCATCCTCACTCTTCATCCATGCGCTGCTATCTTCTTCCAGATAAGGCAGATCACTTGTAGACGCAATCAGCACCTCCGCATCATCCTTTACGGTAAAATGATACCAATTTCGATTGCCGTTCATAAAGTTCTGATCCGCACCCTCATCGCCACGGTAATCTTTGGCATACTGCGCGGAACCATTTACCCAGTCAATATACGGTCTGATAAACTCGCAGCCGTCCAATTCCAGCGCATCACTATAACTGTCTACCAGGCCGGTATTATTTCCCCAGCTGATTCTTCGATCAATAAATATACCATCGCATTCCGGTGCAGGAAAGTTTTTCACATCAGGCGAAAATACCTCGCCGGTATAATCCATTTTAAGATCTGTAATCAGGCCGTCTGCTTTTTTGTCGCTGACAACAGACCATCCGTCTAAGATCGCGTCCAGGGTCTTAAAACGCTCTGCGACATCCGGGTCGGATACGCCGCGTTTTCCGTTACCGAATTTTTCAACATAGTCAAACAAATCGTTGTACCGCATAAACACACACTGAGGGATGTCTGATACCGTCTTACCGGCTGCAGTATATGTAAATGTTGCCTTATCCCAACCGTCCAGGAACATGTCTCTGGAAATACCAAGCGTTTTGATTGCCGCAGCAGCAGTCCATATATTAACTTCGTTCATAGAGCGCCGTGACAAAAAGCTCTTTATCGTACCGCCTGCAACTACTTTTCCCTGGCTATCAATTGTTTTTTCAATGGTAACCAGCTGATTTGGATCCTCTACATCCGCAGCATTAGTATGCGTCCATGTGCCGATTTGTTCCGCATCGTCTGTCACAAATGTTAACTCGTTTTTTGCAACACAAATAATCTCAGCCGACTTATTTACATAGAAAGAAAATGTCTTCTCTCCGCTTGCCGTATTTAACGGAATATAGTTATATCCCGCAAGATCCGGGGCAAGATCGCCAACACTCACATTACCCATGTGCGGAAATCTGTTACTGGCAAGGGTTGAGCCGGATTTATAATTGTCGTCAGACGCCTCAACAGATTGATATACCTTAAATTTACTTCCGTTTACATCAACAGGAGCTGTTGTGCTAAGATTTCCGTAAGTGGGCGTTTTTGTTGCAGTGTCATAATCCGTCCTGCCTGCCGTTCTGTCTGTCGTCCACTGTAAAGCGGTTCCGCTTGCGTCACCGGCAATAACATTTTTATCTGCCGATGTATCTTTCGGTCTTACAATAACGATGGCATCCTGCGGTGTAAAGTTTGATATTGTAAATTTAACCTGCTTTGCTGCCTCATTTTCAGGAACTTCGACATCCGCAGTGTACTTATGTATAAATTGTGTTTCTCCGTTCGCAATCCAAGTCGTGGTTTCCAGTTTATTCGGAGAATAAATACTACCTACCAGATTGCCCATAAATGCTTCATTCGGAAGCTTATGACGAATCATATATTCATGCGTCGGCGGCTCATTGGGAATACTGCTGCGATCTCCTGTATATAACTTTATGGTTGTGGTAAGCGTTGCGCTGTCATGGCTTACCTGATAACATGCCGATTTATCCGGCAGTGATACGCTCACATCAGGAAAGCTGATTTCGTTTGTGGTGATATTCCACTTTAATTCAGTCACTGCGTCATAGCCCGATCGCTCCAGCACAAAATCTTCTCCCACATAGTCCTTAAAGCTTTTGCCGTCAAAGGTGATGGTCGGGATTACCTCTGCATTTTCTGTTGCGATTTCTGCTACGGGCGCAAGCATTTCTTTATCCCATACATAGGCAACCGTTTTTTGACCGTTTCCAACTGCGTACGGTGTCGTTTTCAGCAGTGCATTTTTGCCGCTTGCGTATCCGACGCCGACAAGGTTGTGGTTTTCATCATAGGTTACACAAAACAATGACACATCCTTACTATCACTGCCGTTTGTCAAATCGCGTGCAAACATTTTTGCACTGATCGTTGGATTGTTCTCCGCATCCGTTCCTGCTACAAATTCCACATGGGAGTATTTGAGGTTGCTCGCATCCTCAAGGTTATCCGCCGCAAATGCAGCAACCGGCATTACAGCTAGACAGGTCATCGTTAATGCCGCTGATGTCAAAAAAGCACACGTTTTTTTCCATAATCTTTTCATGACTTCTCCTCCTAAAATATTTCAACTTTTTTATAAACAACACAAATTATTTCTGACATTACTGCGGAACAGGCCGGTTTTCGTCATCAAGCACTGTAATATTGACAGCGCCGGTTAGCATCTGCCTGTTAATCACGACCTTTGTGCCATAAGTTTGATCTACGTTTTCAAACTTCTTTGCCATAACACAGGTCATATGATCCGTCCAGTCACGCCGTATCACCATATATGGTTCATTGATATCGGTTGTCCTCACTGTCCAGCCGTTTTCCAGCGCGGCCTCTTCGTTCACACCGCCCGCAAACACATAGACCGTTGTGTCCTTATATATCATAAAGCTTGTTTCAACACCGCCCGGCGCTCTTAAATTGGATTCGGCGAGACAACTCCTTACATAGTCACTGCCAAGCAGAAAATCATAATCCGAAACAATGCTCACCACCTCGTTAGTGTATTTATCGTTAACCGGCTGTGTCCTGTTCGGAAAGACTTTGCTGCCGTAAGAATCCTCACTTTTCACTTTAAAATCACCGGAAATTTCCGTTTCTTTAGAGGTACTTTGATCGATGATTGTAAGCGGCGTTTCTTCCTCGATACCGTCATTATTCGTATCCTCCCACTTGGTAAAGGTCACCTTTTTCACGGGTTCCGGAGCGGATGTTGGCTGCGGCGGCTCTGTCGGAGACGGTGTATCAGTAGGCGCCGGTGTGGCAGTCGGTGTCGGCGGTTCTGTCGGATTCGGTCCGGGAGACGCATCCACCTCATTATCGCCGATTTTTTCATACGGGTCATAGACAATTGCCGTTATGGATACTTCACCCGTTTTTGCCCCGCTCTCATTGATGTTATACATGGTTTCGCATGGGATTGCCACATCAACTCCGGCAGCCGCATCATCCACCTCAATATGCTTTGATGAAACATAGCCCAAATTCCTTGTTGAGTCGTTTCTAACAACCATAAAGGGGGATGAACCCTTCTTTAACTCCCAGCCGTCAGCGGCAACTGCGCCGCCGGAAAACACGTACAGGGTTGCACTGCGATACAAACGAACGTAGTTCTGATATCCGTTATTGGCACGCTGTCCCGCCTCTGCCGTGCACATTAAATAATCGCTGCCCTCTACAAACTTATATTCGTCCGCAATACTGCGCACCTCGTTGGTATAGCCTGTGTTGATATTGTTCGGCTGCGCTCTGTCCCAGTGTACGCGACTGCCCAATCTTCCGTTTTCCGCTGTTCGGTTCGGATCCTTGACATCGCCGCCATCACCCGGATTAAGATTTTTCCCGATATCCTGCGTAACATAGGTCTCGCCGTTAGCCTTTACGACTCTTGCGCCGGACGCAAGGGATTTTTCCGTCTTGTAGGTCACGGTGTAAACTGATATTGCACTTCCATCCGGCGCTGTCAATTCGATTTGCGTTTTACCGGGAAAGCTATTGTTTCCGATATACTTGACGTTGGAGGCGTTGTTTGCCGCTTCTGCCAACACCGCCGGTTTTTCCTTTGCGTCAATCGGGACGTACTGCTCATATTCCTTTACGGATGGCTGAAAGCCCTCCGGCGCTGCCCCTCCGACCGTCAATCTGCGAAGTATATTCTCGCCACGGGGAAAAACGCCTGCTGCGCAGACCGCTTTCATATTGTTCAGATCATTCCAAAGTATCGTTACCGCTCTGGCATCCGTAATCCCGTCCGGGACATTCAATTGCGCAATGAGCTCTTTTCCGGATGTCAAATCACTCTTTTGATACACAGTACAATCTGAATCAACCATTTTGTTGCCGCTATACAAAATGATATCGAACACCAAATCACCGGCTGCCGCATGATTAGGCTTTATAGGAATGCTAACTTTAAGAACGCCTGGCGGTGTCT
>CAJLFL010000048.1 GCA_905205855.1 uncultured Eubacteriales bacterium
AAAATCATAAAATCAGTTTAAATTTTTTGTCGATTTAGGTGTTGAATTTTTAGTTTATTTCTGTTATTATAAATATTGCGCTTTTCGACTATGCGATTTATACTGCATTAAAATATATCGTTTTACGGTTTATATAAATGACTTTAATAACACTCGATTACAAGGAGGCACCATCAAATTGGAGCAGCTTACAAATATTTGGAATAAGGTTTTAACTCAGCTGTCAATGGAGTTTTCCAGTGTGTCGTACAACACCTGGATAAAACCCATAAAGCCGCTTGAGCTTACCGAAACATCAATACGGCTATCCGTTCCGGGCAGTCTTAATAAAGACATGATTCTTACAAAGTTCCGTTCTATGATAGAGAGCTGTGTTGAATCTGCCGCCGGCCGCTTTTATGATCTTGAGGTCGTATGCAATACGGAAACGGAGCATTTAGAAACTGCCGATCCCATAAAGCAGCAGAACTATCTTAATCCCAAGTATTCATTTGAAAGCTTTGTTGTCGGCAACAATAACAATCTTGCTCACGCTGCCTCCCTTGCGGTTGCCGAGTATCCGTCACAGAAATACAATCCGCTGTTTATATACGGAGGGAGCGGTCTTGGCAAAACACATCTTTTACAGGCAATAGGAAATTATTACATAGAAAACAATCCGGGTAAAAAGGTTTTGTATACCACAAGCGAAAAGTTTACTCATGAACTGGTCACCGCCATCCGCGAAAAAACAAATCAGGATTTCCGCAATAAGCACCGCACGGTTGACTTGCTTTTGATGGACGATATACAGTTTCTTGCCACCAAAGAGCTTGCACAGGAGGAGTTTTTCCATACCTTTAACACATTGTATGAGGCAGGAAAGCAAATCGTCCTTACCTCGGACAGGCTGCCATCGGAAACTCCGCATCTTGCGGACAGGCTTAAAGGACGTTTCCAAATGGGCTTGCTTGCAGACATACAACCGCCGGATTATGAAACACGTCTTGCTATTCTGCGTTCTAAAATCGAAGAAGAATATTTTACCTTTGACGAGGAAATAGTCGAATATGTTGCAAATAACATAAAATCAAATGTCCGCGATCTTGAAGGTGCGGTTAAGCGTATTCTTGCATATGCAGGGATAGAGCGCACCAACACAATCTCTATGGAGCTTGCCCAAAAAGCACTTAAAGAGATACTCTCAACCCTGCCGCAGCGCAATATTACAATATCGGTTATAATAGACGAGGTGGAAAAGTATTTCAATCTGCCCTCCGGCTCGCTTGTAACAAAGCGCCGCTCCAACGATATTGCATATCCGAGGCATATCGCTATGTATATAGCGCGCGAGGTTCTGGATGAGTCATATCCCCGTATCGGAGATGAATTTAACCGCGACCATACCACTGTAATGACCGCTGTTAAAAAAATACGTCACAATTTAAGCGGCGACACCGAGCTTGCCGCCATCATACGGGATTTGGTTGATAATATTAAAAAGAACTAAATCCGTCAGACCGGAGAAATAATATGAAATTACATGACACTATTGCAGCAATCGCCACCCCGGCAGGTACGGGCGGCATTGCTGTTTTAAGACTGAGCGGAAACGATGCAGAGGAGATTGCCGATAAGATTGCCGCTCCGAAAAATAAAAAATCCGTAATGCAGCTTGAAAACCGGAAGCTGACTCTCAGTGCAATACATAAATTCGGACATCCCGAACAGCTCATTGACGAAGCTCTTGTTGCAGTAATGCGTGCACCGCATTCTTATACCGGCGAAACCGTTGTAGAAATCAACTGCCACGGCGGATATTTTGCTGCGGATAAAATACTCGGTGAGCTTCTTGTATCCGGTGCACGCCTTGCCGAAGGCGGTGAATTTACACGCCGTGCTTTTCTGAACGGAAAGATTGACCTGACCGGTGCGGAAGCGATAATGGATATAATAGACTCAAATTCCGGACTCGGACTGCAGAACGCCGCAAATATCCTTGACGGTTCACTTGCCGCAAAAATAAATGGCCTGCGTGAAAAGGTAATAGCCATAACCTCGCACATATCTGCTGCGGCTGATTATCCGGAGGAGGTTGAACTTCCGGAACGTTCCGAGCTTAAACACCGACTGACCGAAATTCTGTCGGAAACCGACGCACTGCTTGCAACCTTTGAAACAGGAAGAATTTTAAGGGACGGTATAACAACCGTCATTGCCGGCAGACCAAATGTAGGCAAATCCTCGCTGCTTAATGCCCTGTCGCGCAGCAACCGGGCTATTGTTACCGACATTCCCGGAACAACACGTGATATAATTGAAGAATATATCAGAATAGGCGGCATATCTTTGCGCCTTTTAGACACAGCCGGCATCAGATCCGGTGCCGACATTGTAGAGCAAATCGGCATAGAACGCACTTTTGAACATATTTCATCGGCAGATTTATGTCTGCTTATAATCGACAGCACAGAAGGGATTACCAAAGAGGATTTGGAAATATCCAAACATATGCACGAAAAGCCAATACTTGTACTTCTTAATAAAACCGATTTACCGTCAAACATTACTGTGTCTGAGGCAGCAAAGGCATTAAATTTGCCTGAGAGCAATATACTCGAAACCTCCGCACCGCCGAAAGGCACACCGCAGGGAATAGAAAGCCTTGAATCTGCAATTTCAGAAATGTTTTTAAACGGAGGAATAAATCCGCAGCAGGTTTATCTCAGCAACGCGCGGCAAAGAGATTCCCTTTTAAAGGCACGTGACGCACTGCTCAGCGGATTAAATGGGTTTGAAGCCGGTATGCCGATTGACCTTTTATATGTCGACCTGGAGGATGTTTTATCAGCACTGGGCGAAATAACCGGTCTTACCGTACGCGAGGAAATAATAGAAAACGTATTCTCACGCTTTTGTGTGGGAAAATAATAAAAAAAGAAAGGGGCTGCCTTATGGACGGTTTTTTCTCGATTTCATATGAGTTTGCGGAAAAGTATGTCAGATTTGCCAAGCCGGAATGTATTCAGCTTTACATATACTTAAAATACATTGTCCATAAGGACGGAAGCTTTCCGCAGCCGGAGAAACTTGCGGCAGCGCTGGACATATCCGCCGCAAAGGTCAGGTTTATACTCGATTTTTGGGTAAGCTGCGGCGAGCTTTTGAATGAAAGCGGCAGCTACCGCTTTCCGAACGGTTCTGAAAATAAATCTCGCAATATCGAAACAAAAAAACAGGCTGCCGCGCCCAAAAGCAGCCGTATTTCACATCCCTCCTATTCTATGGCGGAAATAAATGCCGCAGCAGCGGCAAACAGCTCGATTTCCGGTCTGTTCTATCAGGCAGAAACCGTAATGAATAAAATTCTTACACCATCGGATATGGAAATGCTTTATTCTTTTGTTGACTGGCTCGGCTTACCGGTTGAAGTTATCACAATGCTTTTGTCATACGCCTCAAAACGCGGCAAAACCGGAAGAAGATATCTTGAAACTCTTGCCATTGACTGGTCAGAGCGCGGTATTGATACCTTTGAAGCGGCAGAGGCGCATGTTCGCACACTTGAGGCCGCAGACAGTGCAGAACGCAAGGTACGCAGTATTCTCGGCATTTATGACCGTGCACTGACCTCATATGAAAAAAAGTTTATCAATACATGGTGCAGCGACGAGCGTATAAATACCGACCTCATATCTCTTGCATATGACCGCACCGTAAAGCATACCGGAAAGCTCAGCTGGGCATATATGGACAAGATATTGCAAGGTTGGGCAGACGCAGGGTATGTCAATGAAACCGACATTATAAACAACGATAAACCGCCGATACAAAAAAGCTCTGTCAAGCCGGGCAGCATTGCAAATTATAACGACACAAACACTATTGACTATACAAAGCTTGAAGAACAGCTTATGGATATGATTGACGAGGGGGATTAACTATGGAATCAGCATATGCACTGGCAGCTGCTGAGCTTGCCAAAATCCGCGAACGCAACCGTGCCGAACACGAGCGCCGCCTCAATGAAGTCCGGACAGCAAATCCCGGATTTATTCAGATTGAAAGATCCCTTGCCGCAAAAGGAGCGGCTTTGATTCGGCTTATAACTGAAAAGTCAGCGGATTTTTCAGTTATAGAATCCGATATAAAACAGCTTAGACGTAAAAAAACAGATATTCTGCACAGACATAATCTGCCGGAGGATTATCTTGATAATATTTATACCTGCAGCAAATGCCGTGACACCGGTTTTGATGACCGCGGTGGGCGCTGCACCTGCCTGAAGCAGCTTGTTGCACGGTTTATGGGGCAAAATTCCAATCTGACCGAGCGAATGAAAAATCAAACCTTTGAAAATTTTGATTTTTCACTTTTCAGCAATCAGCCCCCGGAAAACGGACGTGATCCGTTCCTCCACATAAAGCGAATACACGACATTTGCAAAAGATTCGCCGACAGCTTTGACGAAACTCATGAAAATCTTTTGCTAAAGGGCAATGCAGGAACGGGCAAAACATACCTGTCAAGCTGCATAGCCAACCGTGCACTGACGCGCGGCAAAACGGTTTATTACCAAACTGCTTTTAAACTGTTTGACATGCTTGAAAAATTTAAGTTTAACCGCTGCAGCGCTGACGAACAGGAACAGTTTAAAGCTGTTTATGACTATGTGTTCTCGGTCGACCTTTTAATCATTGACGATTTGGGTACTGAGTTTACCAGCAACTATTCGTCAATCGCACTGTTTAACATAATAAACAGCCGCTGTCTTGACGGAAAAAGCACCATATTGTCAACAAACCTTAGCTCTGAATCACTGACAAAGCTCTACAGCCAGCGTTTTGCATCACGGGTTTTCGGCGATTTTACAACACTCAGCTTTATAGGGCGTGACCTCAGAATGAATAAGCTCAGACAAAAGTGAATAATTGCCTTTATACGCCGCCAAATCAAGGCGGCGTTTGACTTATAAAGAATATTTGTGTATAATAAGAGAAAACTATTAAACACACAATTTATCAGGGGGCGCAGCTATGACCTTCTATAACTTTTTATCAACCATATTCAGTTATATTTTTACATTGATTATATATCTTTTTATTTTTGGCGTTATCCGCCTTATATATCTTGATGTAAAAAAGATGAGCCGCTTTGAGAGCGAAAATGTTAATGTAAGCGGTCTGGAAACCGCAAGCCTTAAAACGGTACGCAGCCGCGGCAATGCCGATCAGGAACTTAAAAACCGTTATATGATATACGGCGAGGCAATAATCGGCAGAAACAAAAAATGCGATATTGTCCTTAAAGGTCAGTATGTTTCAGGTCAGCATGTCCGTATATGGTACGAAAAGGGCGAATGGTATCTTGAGGATCTGGGCAGCAGAAACGGTACGGAAATCAACGGTCAGCGGATACGCAACCGCGTAATGCTCGATCCGCAGGATAAAATAGTAATTGGCGACTTGCATTTTATATTTGAGGTATAGGTGATTATATGAGCAAATTTAAAGGCTTAAACTATCGGCGGCCGGCATATTTGCTGATTCTGATGAATCTTTTTGGCTTTGGACTTTTATATTTTTCAAACAGCTTTGATAAAAAAATACTGTATATCGGCGGCGGTCTGCTTGGACTTTTTATGCTTATATACACTGTTATCGTGCTATGCCGCATGGGTGACAAATTTATAGTTCTTATGGCGTGCATGCTGATAACCATCGGCGTACTGCTTTTATGCCGCATAAACCCGGATTACGGAATCCGTCAGATAATGTGGGTTGCAATAGGCGGCGCTGCTTTTTTTGCCGCTTATGTTGTATACTATAATATTAACTTCTGGAACAAACTGTGGTTTCTGTACGCCGCTGCCGGCATAGGCTTATTTGCGGCAACCCTTATTTTCGGTGAAACCGTCAAGGGCGCGCGTAACTGGCTGACGATTGCCGGGCTTACGTTTCAGCCGTCTGAAATAACAAAAATCCTGTTCATAATGATGCTTGCCTGCTATTATTCCGGCTCGTGGAACAAGCCTGTCCTTAAAGTTACCCCAAAATGGGCAAGCTGTCTTTTTACTTATGCTTTTATAGGTTTTCTTGTCCTGCAGCGTGACTGGGGTACAATTCTTGTTCTTTTTATGATTTATATTTTTATGATTTATGTTTATGAGAAAAACTACGGCTTTTTGTTCCTCAACGCCGGAACCGCCGCCGTCATAGCCGTACTGGGATATAAATTTTTATATCACATACAGGTTCGCGTAAGTGTTTGGCTTAACCCCTGGGAGGATATTTCAAACAAGGGCTATCAGATAACCCAGTCACTTTTTGCAATAGCATCCGGCAATTACTTCGGCAGAGGACTTGGAAACGGCTCTCCGAATTATATACCTGAGGTACACTCCGACTTTATTTTTGCTGCCGTATGCGAGGAAATGGGTGTTTTTGGCGGCGCAGCTATTATAATATTGTTCTTTTTAATCGCATACCGCTGTTTTAAAATTGCGATAGTGTCCTCCGATCCGTTTGACAAGGCTGTATGTCTTGGAATGACGCTGATGTTTGCAGTCCAAACCTTTATAATCGTCGGCGGAGTTATAAAGATGATTCCGCTTACCGGTATTACTCTGCCGTTTGTCAGCTACGGCGGAACATCAATCGTGGTCAATCTTTTATCACTCGGCGTTATACAGGCAATCTCCGCAAAGGAAGAACGCAGAACGGGAGGCGGTCAAAATGGCTGATAAAAAGAAGCTTAACTCCGAAAAAACTACTGTTAATAAACGAATAATCCATGTTCTTGTTGTTGTATGTCTGATGTTTTTGTCACTGGTAACCTATCTGCTGTACTTCAATATGTTTGAGGCAGAAAAGGTTGCAAGCAATCCGTATAACAAACGTCAGTGGGAGGATGAAAAATTTGTAAAGCGCGGCAGCATATACGACCGCGACGGCGTTTTGCTTGCCGAAACCGTCGCAGACGGTGATTCACGAATCCGCAAATACCCCAAAGGACGTCTTTACAGTCATATAATAGGCTATTACTCACGCACCTACGGAAAAAGCCAGCTTGAAATGAGCCACGACAAGGATCTTCTCGGTCAGGGTGATATTTCTATCAGCTTTGGCACACTAAGATCAGGATATGACCTCAATCTCACGATTGATAACGAGCTTCAGGAATACGCATACAAACAGCTTGGCGGCAAGAACGGTGCGGTTGTTGCCCTTGAACCGTCAAGCGGAAGAATTCTGGCAATGGTAAGCCTGCCGGATTTTGATCCTGATGCTGCAAGTCTTGAAAAAAGCTGGGGCAGCATTGTGGAAAAGGAGGACTCGCCTTTACTGGCACGCGCCACACAGGGCTTATATCCCCCAGGTTCAACCTACAAAATCGCAACCGCCTCTGCCGCATACGAAAGCGGACGTACAAATGAAACCTTTAACGATACCGGCAAATTCGAGGAGGGCGGACTTAAAGTCGATAACTATGGCGGAAAAGCCTATGGTGAAATAGATTTAAAGCGCGGCTTTGAGCTGTCCAGCAACTTTGTATTCTGTACCTTGGGGTATGAGATTGGAACCGAAAAGGTAACAGAAAAGGCAGAGGCATTCGGCATTAACAAAACCTTTGATTTTGATTTGCCCATCAGCAAAAGTCAAATTCAGTATAAAAAAATGAACGACACAGACGCCGCCCTTATTTCAATAGGACAGGGACAGCTGCTTATGACGCCGCTTCAGGTAGCAATGATGGGCTCTGCAATAGCAAACGGCGGAAAAATAATGAAGCCTTATCTTGTTGAATCAATAACAAGTGCCTCCGGTCTTACCCTAGGTACGACAAAACCCTCCGTACTATATAACGCGGTATCGCCGGACTGTGCCGAATATATTGACTCTCTCATGCGCGGTGTTGTAACAAACGGAACCGGCTCAGGCAGCAAAATTTCAGGTGTGACGGTTGCCGGAAAGACCGGCACAGCCGAAAACGAATCCGGCAAGGATCACGCATGGTATGTGGGATATGCTCCGGCAGAGAACCCAAAAATAGCGGTTGCGGTATTGCTTGAATATGACGGCAACACGGGCGGCGGTCCTGCCGCTTCAATCGCAGGAAGGGTAATGAAGAAGTATCTTGATATGCAATAAAATAAAGCGCGGCAGCCTGAAGTGAACCACAAAAGTTAGACACTTTTGGAGGTGCATATCAAGCCGCCGTGCTTTTCTTATAAGTTATACATATGATTCAGCGGTCCCGAACCCTTACCCAAATCAAGCATTGCCGCCAAAGCTCCCGTAAGGTAAGCTTTGGCATTTTGTATACTTTCCTCTAAAGTACAGCCTGCCGCAAGATTGCAGGCTATTGCAGAAGAAAGCGTACAGCCCGTGCCATGTGTATTGGGATTGTTTATGCGTTCGGATTTATACCAGCTTCTGCTTTTGTCCGAATACAGATAGTCAACCGCATCATTTACCAAATGTCCGCCTTTTACAAGCACTGCTCCGCCGGTAAAGTCGGAGATTTTTTCTGCCGCCCTTATCATATCCTCCTCATTCTTTATCTCAAATCCGCACAAAACCTCGGATTCAGGTATATTGGGAGTGATAACCGTACCAAGCGGCAGCAGCTCTGTCACAAGAGTATTCTGCGCCTCCTCAGAAATCAGCCGGCAGCCGCTGGTAGAAACCATTACCGGATCAACAACAATATTTTTCGCCCCATATTCCTTTAGTTTTCCGGCGATAACCTTTATAATATCACTGTTTGACACCATGCCGATTTTTACGCTGTCAGGAACAATATCCGTAAAAATACAGTCTATCTGATTCCCGACAAATTCCGGAGTCGCCTCCATAATTCCGTATACACCTGTGGTGTTCTGTGCGGTAAGAGCAGTTATAACGCTCATACCATACATTTTATGAGCCGTTATAGTTTTTAAGTCTGCCTGTATTCCGGCGCCGCCGCTTGAGTCGGAACCGGCTATCGTTAAAACCTTTTTCATATTCTATCATCCCTTTCAGATAAAACCATAGATTTTGCAGCAGCTTTCAGTTCAATACACTCTTTTTCTATATACTCTGCTGAGAATATAGCAGAAACAAGAGCAACTCCGTCCGCACCGCTGCCGGACAGCTGCATAATATTGCCTTTATTTATACCGCCTATTGCAACAACTGGTATCGACACCGCCGCACATATTGCCTTTAAGGTTTCATAGCTGACATCATCTGCATCAGGCTTTGTTCCGGTAGAGAACATCGCGCCTACTCCGAGATAATCCGCGCCGTTCTTCTCAGCCTCTTTTGCCTGCTCAACGGTCTGAGCGGAAACGCCGACTATCATCTTGCCGCCCGTCAATGCCCTGACCTTTTCAAGCTTCATATCATGCTGTCCTACGTGAATTCCGTCCGCGCCGCACTTTAAAGCGACATCAACATTATCATTTACAATAAACGGGACATCATACATTTTGCAAAGCTTTTTTATCTCATTTGCCTCTGAAAGAAATTCTGTGTCATCAAGCTCTTTTTCCCTCAGCTGCACACAGGTTACACCGCCCTTTATGGCTTCTTCGACCTGCTCCGTCAGAGTTTGCCTGCCCGTCCAATAACGGTCTGTCACTGCGTACAAAAGCATCATATCTTTAACGGATTTCATACTTTGCACCCCGCTCCAAAGCTTCTCCCGTAAGATTATATATTGCGTCAATAATATAATTGCGGTAAGATGAATTTCCGTCCTCAGCGTCAAGTCTTTCCTGTGCCTTTTCACCGCAAAGTCCCATTGCACATACCGCCGCGGCTGCCGCTTCAAGAGGCTTGTCAGGATTTGCCGTAACAAATGCCGCCGTCATAGCGGAAAGCTGGCAGCCTGTACCTGTAATACTGCTCATCATAGGATGCCCGTTATATCCGCAAAAAGCGCGTTCAGCATCTGCAATTATATCAATCTCACCGGTCACAGCTATTACCGCACCGGTTTTCTTTGCAAAATTCTTTATAAAAGCCGCCGCTTCATCAAGGTTTTCTTTTGTTACCTTATCCGCTATATCAGCATCAACACCTTTGGTATTCTGAGCTGTTCCGCAAAGCGCCTTTATCTCGGAAATATTACCGCGGATTACCGTAAACTTAACCTCCTCCAGAAGCTTTAACGCCGTGTTTGTTCTGAGCGCCGACGCACCCGCGCCAACCGGATCAAGGACAACCGGATGGTTAAGGCTGTTTGCCTTTTTGCCTGCAGCAAACATAGACGGAATCGTATTGGAATTAAGCGTTCCTATATTTATATTAAGTCCTCCGCAGATTGAGGTTATTTCCTCTACTTCTCCCATATCGTCAGACATAATAGGCGAGCCGCCGCATGCCAGCAAAATATTGGCACAGTCGTTTACCGTTACATAGTTTGTTATATTATGTATAAGCGGAGTAGTATTTCTTACATTATCAAGTATTTCTTTAAACATTTTTCTTCTCTCCTTTAAATATTAAGCCTGACACTGCCGCAAGAAGCATTGTTACCGCCATTGCCGGTATGGTGCTTCCCAACGGAATGTCTATTTTCATAAATACTCTGTAAATTATAAATCCTATAACCCATATGCCGAGGTTTACCCAATCGGCACTGCGCTCGGTTGAATCCTTTTTTATAACAAAAAAGTCAATTATCAAAATCGAAATCATCGGCGCAAACACAGAACCTATCAGATACAGAAAATTTTCGAACTGACTTATGGGCGTAAATACCGCAAGCAGTGTACCTACTATACAAACAGCAACAGCAGCCGGCTTTTCTTTTATCTTTCCGCACACACTGACCGAGCTTACGCCTGCCGAAAACGCGTCTAAAAACGTTGTAGTAACGGTAGATAAAATAATTATGATAAGCGCCGCAAGTCCGAGTCC
>CAJLFL010000049.1 GCA_905205855.1 uncultured Eubacteriales bacterium
CGTCATGGTTCCAAAAAAAGTAATTTGACAAACTGATGATTGAAGCGGAATGAGTTTTCATAATTGTATCGACAAAGCTGCAGAGAGTCAGCGGATTCATGTCGTTTACGGGCACGGTAAAATCCTGACCGAGATACTTCATGGCTGAATCTACTTTCGGATCGTAGGTAAGACCTATTACAGGTATACCCATTTTTGCGGAGTAAATAAGAATATGCAGACGCATACCGATTATAAATTCAGCTCCGCCGACAATGCCGAGCAGCTGGGCAGGAGTAGGATGTCCGCTGAGAATATAGCCTTTGTTTTTCATCAGTGACATTGCTTTTTTTGAAACTCCCATATCCTTGCTTTCCTGCATTGGAATGAACAGTATTTCAAGACCGTATTTGTCCTTAATATAATCGGCAATATAAGCGGTTGTTTTAAGCATATCCGTATCGGCGTTTTTCCACGGACGAATTGAAACAGCGCAATATTTTTTCCCATCGGGCAGACCTGTACGGCGCACAAGCTTATCCGCCTCCGGACGGCTTGCGGCAGCTAGCGTAAACGCCGGATCTGCCGTTATAATAATTTCTGGCTTATTAACGCCAAAGCGTTCCAGTTCCTTGAGAGAATCAGGCTCGCGCAGGGTTATTATGTCGGCTTTGTTTAAAACGGAGGCAATCCTTTTGTGGTTTGCTTCGTGCCGAATCGGACCAATTCCGTTTGCATAAAGCATTACCTTTGCGCCCATGCGTTTGGCAGTGTTTATAACCCAAAGATAATATGCGAGCGACTTGTCGGAGGTGACATCCTGTATAAGACTTCCGCCACCGCTGATAAGAAGGCGCGTCTTATGCATATTATATACTATCCGCGGAAAGTTAAAGCGGTGTATCGCATCAATTCCGTAGACATTTTTTGTTGATGCCGGATCGTTGGAAAGAGCAAGAATCCGTGCATCCGGGCGGTTGGCGCTTATGCTGTCAACTATTGCCTTTAAAATAGAATCGTCGCCGCTGTTATTATAGCCGTAATAGCCGGAAACCATAACATCGATTTTTCCGCGTGAGGTGCGGATGGGATTAGTCAGCAGGTACGAGTCTATATCATCAAATTCTTTTATATCCACCTGATTTATCGGACTGTTTTTTATAATGGAGATATACATTTTTACAGCGTCATCTGCCATTGTATCCACAGAATAATAATTCCGTACCGTTTCACGCGAGTATTTGCCAAGCTCCTTTTGCTTGTCAGCAGGCATTTTCAGTACGGTCAAAATATCCTGTTTAAGTCTTTCTGCGGTTGTTTCCTCACAGCCGCGGCAGCAAAAGTTGGTGTCTATCGCAACCTGAAGCTTGCTTTCGTCAAATATTCCGATATAGCCTTCGTTTCCGGCGATTATAGCCGGTTTTTCACATGCCATTGCCTCAAGCGCGGCGCGGCTTACTCCTATAAACAGGCTGCCGCTTGCGGTGAATTTGTTTATATCGGTACGGCTGCCGGTAGTTATAATAAGACGCTTGCCGTAAGCTGAATTAACAGCATCAGCCTCATTTTTGATATTGTTATAATCGTTTCCGCCGCCTACAATTATAATTTCAAGATTCTGAATTTCATTTGCAATATCTGACGCAACCTCTATAAGCTTGTGCGCGGCATAACTGCGGTCCGTATCCATACGGCTCACATATACGATTCTTGTCTTGTCCGGAAGAAGGTTGAATTCTTTTGCTGTTTCCGAATAATCAGTGTCTGCGGAAAACTTGTCCATGTCTATTCCGTTTATGGTAACTCTTATGTTGTCTGCCGGAATCCCGTAGTTATCAATAAGATATTTCTTTATATCATCACTTACGGCAAGAGAGCGGTCTCCCCAGCGGGTGAGCAGATTATACGGAAACTTAGTGGAAAAAACCCAATGCGCTGTAGTAACAAATCTGAAGTGATAGCGTTTATGCAGCAGCGCGCATATAAATGCCGGTATACGCGCGTGGGCATGGACAACATCTATGTGGTTTTCAAATATTATCTGCTTCAGCCTGCGGTATGCCTGATGAAGACATGCCGGGTTTTTGCTGTGAAACGGAACCTTAATATGTCTGATTCCCGCCTCCTCAAGCTCCGGAACATACGCTCCGCCGTTAGAGGCAGCGATAACTTCTATTCCGCGGCGTGAAAGAGCCTTGGCAAGCTCTACAATATGTGTTTCGGCGCCGCCTATATCAAGCTGCATTGTTGCAATCAGAATACGCATCGGGATTCTCCTTTTTATATCAACATAAATTAGTAACTATTATACATTTTATAACAGTTCTCGTACGGTGTCAATAAAATATTAAAAAGTTGACACATAAAAAATATTGTGCTATACTTTAACTTATTGTACTTATTTAATTTATGGTAAGTTATAAAATTTTTCAGAGAGGTGATTTCATTGAACAGAAATGAGGACACAAAAAGAATATCAGATGAACGGATTCAGGCGTATATCCAGCTTATACACCAGCAGAATTCTGTATGGAACACCATCCCTGACCATTACTACGGCGACTTTAACGTAAAACGCGGATTGAGAAATGCAGACGGCAGCGGTGTTCTTGCCGGACTTACAACAATCGGTGAGGTTCACGGATATGTTATGGACGAGGGAAACAAAACTGCTGTTCCGGGTAAGCTTAGATACCGCGGTATTGATATGGAGGATATTATATCAAACTGTCAGAAGGAGCATCGCTTTGGATTTGAAGAAACTGCATTTTTGCTGTTGTTCGGCTTTTTGCCGGACAGAAAGACCTTAGACAGATTTTCACATGTTCTTGCTTCGTGCAGAGAGCTTCCTTATGAGTTTACAGAGGACATGATTTTCAAGGCGCCGAGCAATAATATAATGAACAAACTCGGCAGATGCGTACTTGCCTTGTATTCATATGATGACAACCCGGATGATATATCCGTATCAAATCTTTTGCGCCAAAGCTTTGAGCTTATAGCAAGATTTCCGGTTTTGGTTGCAAATGCATACAGCTGTAAGCGTCACTATTTCGACGGTGAGAGCCTTGTGCTGCATAATCCGAATACAGAGCTTTCCGCTGCAGAGAACTTTTTGTATATGATAAGACCGAATAATGAGTATACACGTCTGGAGGCTGAGGTTTTGGACTTATCCCTGATTATGCAGGCGGAACACGGCGGGGGTAACAACTCTGCATTTACGGTTCGTGTTCTTTCCTCTACGGGGACAGATACTTATTCAGCGATTTCGGCTGCTGTCGGTTCTCTTAAAGGGCCAAAGCACGGCGGTGCAAATGCCAAGACAATGGCACAGATGAAAGAGATAAAAGAGAACGTGTCAAATTGGAATGATGAAACCGAAGTGCTGAATTATCTTAAAAAGATTTTGCGTAAGGAAGCCGGTGACGGCAAAGGTCTTATATATGGTATGGGACACGCAGTATATACTATTTCCGATCCCAGAACAGGTATTCTCAAAAGAAAGGCAGAGGAGCTTGCTGAGGTTACCGGACATCAGGCGGAATTTGCATTGTATGATATGGTACAAAGGCTTGCGCCGAGAGCGTTTCTTGAAGAAAAGGGCTTGGAAAAGGACATTTGCGCGAATGTTGATTTTTATTCCGGATTTGTATATCAGATGATGGGACTGCCGGAGGAATTGTATACTCCGCTGTTTGCTATGGCACGTATAGTCGGATGGAGCGCCCATCGTATAGAAGAAGTAATGACCAGCAACAGAATCATCCGTCCGGCGTTTAAGACTATTGCAAAAAGAAAGTCGTACACTCCGATAGATGAAAGAGAAGAACTTCTCCCTGAGGACTGATATTGTAAAACAGAAGAAAGGCCGGTTTTAAGTATGACCAAATCTTTTAAAATTGTAACATTGGTTCTTACCGGTGTGCTGATAGTGATATTCACTATGCTTGGAGTAGCCGCCGCAAAAAAAATATCGCAGCTTCCGCTCGGCGAGGAGGTCACAATGGCTGAACTCGATAAAGAGGATGAGCAGGTAGGCTTGATTAACTTCCTTGTAATAGGGATAGATGATGACGGAACAAGAAGCGATACAATAATGCTGTTCTCATATGACGGATATTCAAACCGTGTAAACATTCTGTCAATGCCGCGTGATACAAGGATTATGCTTAACGGGTATCATCAAAAGCTTAATGCATCAATCGGTGTAGGTATTGAGAATGTAAAAAGGGGCAAGGATAAAGAGAAGGAAGAAGAACTGATTCGTCAGATAAAGGCGCTTACCGGTCTGCCGGTGCATTATTTTATGACGATTGATTTTGATGCGTTCAAAGAAATCATAGACGCGCTTGGCGGAATTGATTTTAATGTTCCGTATAATATGAATTATGACGATCCTGCACAGAATCTTCACATACATCTGACTGCCGGGAAGCAGCATCTTGACGGTCAGGCGGCTCATGATTTTGTAAGATTCCGTCACAATAACAGCGGCCCGGCTCCCGGCGAATACGCTATGGGTGACGAAGGACGTATATACTGGCAGCAGGAGTTTATGAAGGAACTGATAAAACAAAAAGCCGTACCGCAGTATCTTTCTAAAATAACCGAGGTATTTGACGTTGTAAGCAAAAATGTGCGTACAAATTACACTATGCAGGATCTTATCAAGCATTTGGGTGCAATAGAAAATATAGATGCAACCTCGGTTGAGGCTTATGAGCTGCCGGGAGGATCATGGTATGAGGATTTCGGCGGCGGCAACGGTATATGGTGGTATCTTAATAATGAAGAAAAAACACGTACGCTGATAAATGACGTATTTCTGCCGCGCAGCGCAGAGGATTGGGCAAAACAACAGGCTGAAGCCGGAAATGCCGAAAACTCTGCCGATAACCAAAGCAAGTAACGCCTTTGTTAAAGATGTACAAAAAGTGATGCGCGATATATCTGAAATTCGTTATAATATTTTGAGAACAAAATTCTGTAAAATGAACTATTCCCTTGACAAAAGGGGAAAAATAGTATAAAATAGAACGGTTCGCAAGATAAAACAGGGGTGAGATGCAGGTGGAACGACTAAATACAGCCGACAGAGTTGTTGGGTTGAAGCAGTCATCAAAAAAAGTTTCACAGGGTTTGGCAAAGGCGGCTTTTGTTGCCTCAGATGCCGATCCGCGGATTACCGAACCGTTTATTAAACTGTGTGCCGAAAACGGAGTTCCCGTTAATATGGCAGACAGTATGAAAGAGCTTGCAAAAGCGTGCAGGGTTGATGTGCCTGCCGCGTGTGCCGTGCTTTTAAAGCAGGGTGAATGATTTTGTTAAAAACGCATTTGCGTTTTTATATATATTTTATATGCATGGAGGTGAACATATTGCCAACATTTAATCAGTTAGTCAGAAAAGGAAGATCTACCGTTGAAAAGAAGTCTACGGCTCCGGCTCTTTTAAAGGGTTTAAACACCATTAAAAAGAAGACCACAGATCAGGCTGCTCCTCAGAAAAGAGGCGTTTGCACATCTGTAAGAACCATGACTCCTAAAAAGCCTAACTCAGCGCTCCGTAAGGTTGCCAGAGTAAGACTTACAAACGGAATCGAGGTTTCAGCTTACATCCCCGGTATCGGTCATAACCTGCAGGAACACAGCGTTGTTATGATCCGCGGCGGACGTATAAAGGACCTCCCTGGTGTACGTTATCACATTATCCGCGGTACTTTGGATACTTCGGGTGTGGACAAGCGTCAGCAGAGCAGATCCAAGTACGGTGCAAAGCGTCCTAAATAAGATGCTTTTTCCGTAATCTGACAAATGAATGAAGTGCATATATGTTCATAAATATACAGATGACCTTATATGCACGACAGCGGGATGCTCCCGTTGAGTACCTTATGGTTTATAATCCTATTAGAAGGAGGGGAAGAAAAGTGCCAAGAAAAGGTCATATTGCCCGTCGTGATGTTTTGCCTGATCCGATGTATAACAACAAAACTGTTACACGTCTTATCAACAACATCATGTTAGACGGTAAAAAGGGTGTCGCTCAGAAAATAGTTTATGATGCCTTTGATATTATTAAAGAAAAAACCGGTAAAGAGCCGGTAGAGGTCTTTGAGGAGGCCATGAATCAGGTAATGCCCGTATTGGAGGTAAAGGCTCGCCGTGTCGGCGGTGCTAACTATCAGGTTCCGATTGAGGTAAGAGCTGATCGTCGTGAAACTTTAGGTCTTAGATGGATAACCTTGTTTGCCAGAAAGCGTTCAGAAAGAACTATGGCAGAAAGACTCGCTAATGAGCTGTTAGACGCAATCAACAGCACCGGCGGCGCGTTCAAGAAAAAGGAAGATACACACAAGATGGCAGAAGCGAACAGAGCATTCGCTCACTATCGCTGGTAATTTTTGCTTTGAAAATTTGGATTCTTTGCCCGTTCGTCCGGCTCGCATATTTCAATATAGCTTGCCGCTCTGCACGAACAAATCCTCTAAAATTTTCTTCGCAGAATTTTGTGTATAGTTTTCTTTAAAATGTTGCAGCACACCGGAATAGTTTATAATTCCGTTTGTGATACAATTCAACCGACGGACCGGAATTGGTCTAAGATTTAAGCAGGCTTTTGTATTCCGAAGCTCGGATAAAAGCTGTGCTTTGAAAGGAGAGTATTATGGGTAGAGCGTTTTCTTTGGAGAAAACAAGAAATATAGGTATCATGGCTCACATTGATGCCGGTAAGACTACTACCACAGAGCGTATTTTGTTCTATACAGGCCGTATTCATAAAATAGGCGAAACCCACGAGGGTGCCTCTCAGATGGACTGGATGGAGCAGGAGGCTGAGCGTGGTATTACGATTACCTCCGCCGCTACCACTGCACAGTGGAAAGGTCACAGAATTAACATCATTGATACCCCGGGACACGTTGACTTCACCGTTGAGGTTGAGCGTTCTCTGCGTGTACTGGACGGAAGTGTTACAGTTCTGTGCGCTAAGGGCGGTGTTGAGCCTCAGTCTGAAACCGTTTGGCGTCAGGCTGATAAGTATCATGTACCGAGAATGGTATATGTAAATAAGATGGACATCATGGGCGCGGATTTTTATAACGTTGTTCAGATGATGAAGGATCGTCTTAAATGTAACGCTGTTCCGATTCAGCTGCCTATCGGCGCTGAGGATGACTTTAAGGGACTTATCGACCTTATCCAGATGAAGGCTTATGTTTATTATGATGAGCTCGGTCAGGATGAAAGAGTTGAAGAAATCCCGGATGATATGAAGGAAAAGGCAGAGGAATACCGCCAGGCATTGCTTGAGCATGTTGCCGAAACAGATGAAGCTTTGATGGAGAAGTTCTTTGAGGAGGGCGACCTTTCTGAGGATGAAATCAAAAAAGCTATCCGTAAGTCAACTATTGCAAATGAGATGGTACCGGTACTCTGCGGTTCTTCTTATAAGAACAAGGGCGTACAGAACATGCTGGACGCAGTTGTAGAGTTTATGCCGTCACCTCTGGATGTACCCCCGATTAAGGGTGTTATCCCAAGAACAGAGGAGGAGGATGTTCGTCATGCATCTGATGAAGAACCTTTCTCAGCTCTGGCATTTAAGATTATGACAGATCCGTTTGTAGGTAAGCTGGCATTCTTCCGTGTATATTCCGGTACGCTTAACAGCGGTTCTCACGTTTATAATTCAACAAAGGATAATAAAGAGAGAATCGGACGTATACTGCAGATGCACGCAAACCACAGAGAAGATATCGAAACCGTTTATTCCGGTGATATTGCAGCCGCAGTAGGTCTTAAAAACACCACTACAGGTGATACCCTCTGCGACGAAAAGGCTCCTATTATTCTGGAGTCTATGGAGTTCCCGGAACCGGTTATCCGTGTTGCTATAGAGCCTAAAACAAAGGCAGGTCAGGAGAAGATGGGTATTGCTCTTGCCAAGCTGGCAGAGGAGGATCCGACCTTCCGTACCTATACAGATGATGAAACCGGTCAGACAATTATAGCCGGTATGGGTGAGCTTCACTTGGAAATCATTGTTGACCGTCTGCTGCGTGAGTTTAAGGTTGAGGCAAATGTCGGAAGTCCTCAGGTTTCTTACCGTGAAACTATCCGCACAGCTTCTCATATTAACCACAAATATGCAAGACAGTCCGGTGGTAAAGGTCAGTACGGTCACGTTGTACTTGATATTGAGCCGCTTGAGCCGGGTTCAGGATATGTTTTCGAGAACAAAATCGTTGGCGGTGCTATTCCTAAGGAATATATACCTGCTGTTGATGCCGGTATTCAGGGCGCAATGCAGACAGGTGTTCTTGCAGGATATCCTGTTGTTGATGTAAAGTGTACTCTGGTTGACGGTTCTTACCACGAAGTCGATTCATCAGAAATGGCATTTAAGATTGCCGGTTCTATGGCATTCAAGGAAGGCTGCAAAAAGGGTAACCCGGTGATAATGGAGCCTATCATGAAGGTCGTTGTAAACGTTCCTGAAGATTACATGGGCGACGTTATCGGTGATTTGAACTCTCGCCGCGGACAGATTCAGGGTATGGAAGCAAGAACAGGTGCGCAGGAAATTACCGCTATGGTTCCGCTGTCTGAAATGTTCGGTTATGCAACCGAGCTGCGTTCCAGAACACAGGGCCGTGGTCAGTATTCTATGGAGCCGAGTCACTTTGAAGAACTACCCAAGAGTCTGGCTGAAAAAATTATTAAAGAAAGAAGTAAGTCCGAGGACTAATTTCTGATTAAATTAAGCAATTTATTAAAATTTAAAAAATATTTATAGAAAGTTTTAAAATTTTACAAAAAAACTATTGAAATTATTTTCAAATAATAGTAAAATGAGATTATGGTTTTGTACCATACTCAAATCAGTAAAAATTATTAAAATTTCTATAATTCCATTGTAGGAGGAAAGAAAATGGCAAAGGAAAAATTTGAAAGAAGTAAGCCCCACGTTAACATTGGTACCATTGGCCACGTTGACCATGGTAAGACCACTCTGACAGCTGCTATAACCAAGGTTTTGGCTATGGACGGTAAGGCACAGTACGAAGCATATGACATGATCGATAAGGCTCCGGAGGAGAGAGAAAGAGGTATCACGATTTCTACTGCTCACGTTGAGTACGAAACCGAGAACCGTCACTATGCACACGTTGACTGCCCCGGACACGCTGACTATGTAAAGAACATGATCACCGGTGCTGCTCAGATGGACGGCGCTATCCTGGTTGTATCTGCTGCTGATGGTCCTATGCCCCAGACACGTGAGCACATCCTGCTCTCACGTCAGGTTGGTGTACCTTACATCGTAGTATTCATGAACAAGGTTGATCAGGTTGATGATCCTGAGCTTCTTGAGCTTGTTGAAATGGAAATCAGAGACCTTCTGACCGAGTATGACTTCCCGGGTGACGATACTCCTATCGTTAAGGGTTCTGCTCTGCAGGTTCTCGAAAGTGATTCTACAGATCCTAACGCTCCTGAGTATGCTTGCATCCATGAGCTTATGGACGCTGTTGACAGCTACATCCCGACTCCTGAGAGAAAGAGCGATCTGCCTTTCTTGATGCCGATCGAGGATATATTCTCAATTACCGGTCGTGGTACTGTTGCTACCGGTAGAGTTGAGAGAGGTCAGCTGAACATGTCTGACGAAGTTGAAATCGTTGGTCTTGCTGACGAAACCAGAAAAGTTGTTGTTACCGGTATTGAGATGTTCAGAAAGCTTCTGGACTATGCTGAAGCAGGTGATAACATCGGTGCTCTGCTCCGTGGTGTTGCTCGTGACGAGATCGAAAGAGGACAGGTACTTGCTAAGCCGGGTACAATTACTCCTCACACCCAGTTCAAGGGCGAGGTTTACGTTCTGACCAAGGATGAGGGTGGTCGTCACACTCCGTTCTTCTCAAACTACAGACCTCAGTTCTATTTCAGAACAACCGACGTTACCGGTGTTGTAAACCTTCCGGATGGCGTTGAGATGTGCATGCCCGGTGATAACGTAACTATGACCGTTGAGCTTACCACAACTATCGCTATTGAAGAAGGTCTGCGTTTTGCTATCCGTGAGGGCGGCAGAACTGTAGGTTCCGGCGTTGTATCTGAGATTATTAAATAATCAAACGCATAAATTAAAAGCTTCTGCCAATCGGCAGAAGCTTTTTTGTTGATGTATAGCTGTATTTCATATATTTGATTATTTATATATTACTATTTTATAATCTTTCGGAGATTTTTTATATTCAGAATATTCTGTGTTTAAGTTTAAAATGTGTTGTTCTCCTTTAAACACTTCTATTCTATTGGGTTCTTTTCTAAATTTAAAAATCCAATCTAAATAAAAGCGTTCCGTATGTTCTTTTAGAATAAATTTCTTGAGAGCGTAATAATGGCAAGAAAGAAATTGTAGACTTTTTCCTTTACTATTTCTATGTAAATAACTTTCTATTAGTCTAATGTTTTTAGATAAATCAAGTTTTTCATAGAAAATAATATAGTGTCTGCCTTTATCTTTTATTGTAATAGTTTCTCCATTATGATAAGTACGATAAACCTCTTGAAATAAGCTATCTTCTTTAAAGAAAAAGCGAACTAATTTTAATTCACCCTCTACAATATAAGTGCCTTTTGGCACTTCCCCATCACTATTCATATAATTTTGTATTTGCCGCATTTTCATAGCTTTTTTATCTTCTTTCCATTAAAATATAATTATACTATTGATAAATTTTACTTTAAAATAAATAATAATGTTGTATGTTTTATAAACAAAAATACATCAATGCTGCGTTCATCCTTTCATAATATTGGTATTTTATCATTATAT
>CAJLFL010000050.1 GCA_905205855.1 uncultured Eubacteriales bacterium
TATCTTGCCGTGCAGTCCGGGATGTCCGGATTATCTATATCAGCATTTGAGTCCTTCCATGCCTGCCTCAGGTTGGTGTTTGTCTTGTATTTCTCTTTCAGATATTTTGAAAAGTTCGTTTTAAAAGACTTGCTTAAATCTCCGTACACATTGTCATATTCCATGTCGGAGGTCTGCTCAAAGCCGCCGCTGTCAAAACGATTGCTTTTTGCAGTGTATTCGGTCGGAGTCATATAATACCATTCGCTTGTTCCGCCTGCTGCAAAAAAGAATCCGGCGATTCTGCTGCTGCACGGAAGCTGCATTATTTTTTTGTAGATATCGGTCAGAGCGTTTCCGGCATCTGTGCGCCATTTTTCCGAACAAAGTGAATACATTGCAGGATAATCTGCTTCATATGATTCTGAAAAAAGATGAATCGGCTTTTTTATTCCATCGCTGTAGCACATGGTTTCATCAGGGTTGTCAATACACCAACTGACCGGAGGATGCAGACCGATGCGTACCATTATATAGGCATCGGGGACATTTTTAAGTAATTCATCGGCTTCGCGCCGAAACAGCTCAACGGCGCCCGGTTTCAGCCATTCTGTGTCGCAGATTAAAAAGAATATTTTTATGCCGCTTTTGCCGAGCTGCTTGAAGTATTCTCCGTCCAGAATAAGATTTGACTTGTTATTTGTGCGTACGGTCATCATCATCGGCGGATAAATCTTACCGTCTATACATATTGCCGGCGCGCCGTTGTGCCGTACCAATTCTGCTGTGCACATACCATGTTCCCTCCGGTATTGTTATTTGTTTTTATTGTATCTGCTGTTGTTGTAAATGTCAATCACCTGATATTAGATATATATATATTTTTATATCTAATATCAGGTGATTTTTAAGCTATTTGGAATTGCGTGCAGCTATATTTTTATATTGGCGCGGAGTACAGCCGACAACTTTTTTAAAGGTAGAGAAGAAGTAGTTATAGCTTTTAAAGCCTACTGCGGAATACAGAAACTTTATATCTACATTTTGCAGCAGAAGCTCTTTTGCTTTTTCTATTCTGAAATTTGATAAATAGTTTGAAACAGTGCTGCCTGTTTCTTCTTTAAAGACGGTGCTTAAATACGTTTCCGTTATTCCGATGCTGTCGGCAATCTGTTTAAGACCTATATCCTCGCTGTAGTGATTATGAATATAATCCTTTATCATGGATGAATATTTTTGTTTGTGTGACAAGTTGCTGTTAATTGAAGATATTATAGAATGAAACAGAGTTTTATTCCACACAAGTATATCTGCTTTGGAGCAGTTGCTGTTTACGGCAAGATTAAGCTTAGTCAGCGTATCGCTCAGCGAGCGTATATCAAGGCTGAATTCCATGCACATTTTATTTGCAAGGGTTATCAGCTCGCTTACAATTATGTTCAGCGTAAGCTGCTGCTGCGGAATACGGTCAAATATTGATTCCAGAACCGAGTCAAGGCGGTCACAGCTGAGGGCCTGAACAGCGGATATGATGTTTTTTTCATCATCAATGGAAAGCGAGGCAAAATCCTGCGGCTCGTTTTCGGTTTTGCCGACTATCGGCTTATCGCCAAGCATATGCATTGCATCTTTATAACAGGCGTTTAATGAATACTCATCTGATGAAACACAGCTGATTCCCCATTGCAGAGTAAGGTCAAAAAACTTTTTTATTGAATAGTTTGCCTGTTTGATATAATTACGCAGGATTCTCATTATTTCAGATTCGGGAATATCGCCGAAGGGCATAAAAATAATGACCGTATCTGTTGAATCCTGAAAAATCACAAAACCGTTTAGGTTCTTTAAAATCTGGGATACCGTGTTGATTATATGGCGATAAAATGTTTGCATTTCACTTGATGAATGGACAAATTCAAGCAGGATATGACTGCTCAGTTTAACTGCGGCAACTACTGCGCCGTTAATTCCGCGGCTGCTGTCATTGCCGCGTATTTGCTCTATTATATTATGGCGGTACTGTTTTGCCTTTACATATTCATCATAGCTCATACTCAGATTGCTTTGCTTTTTCAGGTATGTTCCGGAAAGCTTATCGAGAAGTTTAATCAAAAGCTCAGGCGTAAGAAGATGCTTTAGGATATAGTCGCAGGCGTTTGCGGCAAAACATTCCTTGACATACTCAAAGTCGCTGTAGCTGCTCATTATAACGACCTTTGTATCCGGATTATGTGCGTTGATATATTTTGCAAGCTCTACACCGTTTAAGACAGGCATACATATATCGGTAAAAACAACGTCAACGTGATTTGAATTGACAAAATCAATGGCATCGCTGCCGTTTGAAGCGGTACCAGCTATATGAAAGCCATAGTTTTCCCATTTGAGCATAGAGCACAGCTTATCCAGAGCAAGATATTCGTCGTCTACAACCAAAACCTGATACATTTTATTCCTCCTGAGTATTTATATACGGAACTTTAATAATTACTGAAGTCTGAACTCCCGGAATCGGCAGAATACTCAAACCGTAATCCTCGCCGAAGGCAAGCTGTATGCGCTTGTTGACGTTGATTAAACCATAGTGTCCGCCGGGAATGCTGTTGTTTTTAAGCTGTTCGGTAAGCTCCGGCGGTGCGCCGTTTCCGTTGTCGGTAACGGTTATGTTTACATCATTGCCGACAACTGCCGCTTTGATAAAAATACGTTTGTTTACAACACCGTTAAAGGCGTGTTTGATACAGTTTTCGACAATCGGCTGCAGAATCATTCTCTGGGTTTTGCAGCTTTCAAGTCCCGGCTCTATATCATATACAACATTTATTCTATCCAAAAACTTGCTTTGCATTACTTCGATATAATTTCTGATGTAATTAAGCTCCTCCGCAATATCGACAAGCTGATTGTCGGTGTTGATGGAATAGTGCAGAAGATCTATAAGCGAGCATGTAAGCTCTCTTATAGGCTTGTCGTTGTGCAGACGCGCGAGAGATTCGATTGAGTTAAGCGCGTTGTATAAAAAATGCGGATTTATCTGAGATTTAAGCATATATATGTCACTCAGCCGTTTTTGTTCGGTCAGTTCACGGATTTCATTGAACTGACCGGAAATCTTTTCAATCATATTGGAGATATTCTCGGATATTATTCCTATTTCATCAGACGAGCCTGTTTCAAAATTATAAGTACAGTCATTTATATCCTCAAGATTTACGGAATCAATTTCGCTTGTAAGTCTGTGCAGCTTTTTTGAAAAGGCGTAGGATATAACGGCTGCAATAACAGCTGTAACAGCAAGCGTCAGTACAATAAACAGCATTGTGTATATTATAACCTTTCTGTACTCGGCGTCGATTATATCCTTGTCAAAAAAGGTTACGTTTGTCCAGCCTGTGTATGTGTTTTTCTGATAAGAAAACAGGTATGTTTTTTTATCAATACTTACTTCGCTCAGCGTACTGCTGTATTTTTGACTGCGCGAGCCTTCAAAAAGCTTGGATATGGTATCATCGCTTAAGCTGCTGTCATTTGAAAAAATCACATCTTCATTGTCCGTAAAGATAATTGTCCTCATAGAGCCGTTGATAGCGTTGGCGCCGAAAGAGGAAATATATACAGAGTTGCTGACATTTACAAGAACAATACCGATTACATCACGGCCGGACATTACCGCACATCCGACAGTAAGCTGCTTCTGCGAGGGTGAATAAGGCGATTCGCTGATGATATATCTGCATGTACCGCGTCCGTCCAGTATGTCTTTATACCAGCTTGACTGCATATAATCGGCAGGGGCGTATGCCTTGCCGGCAGAAATGGTTTTGCCGGTGTTGTCCGTTACTAAGATTCCGTCTAATGTTTTTGTATAAAGGTTAAGAAATTCATTTAGGTATGTGCGATAGCTGTCAGAGCCGTTCAAGTCACTGCCGCTGTAAGCCGAAACAGTGCTTTCGGAGGTCGCAATGCTTTGCACGAGCCGTGTTATTGTATACAAAGCCTCCTCAAACTTGTTGTTTGATCGGTTTATTATATCCGAAAGATGATATGTATAGCTTGTGTATATCAGATTGCTTGTGTTTGTGTACCACAAGGAGGTTGAAATGACAAAAGCCACCGTAAATACAACAAGAAGGATTATAAACAGCCTTGCGAATATACTGTGCTTAAAGTTGAATATGGTAGAAAAATTCTTCAGCATAGCTGTTTCTCCTTTATAATATACTCTTTAGTAAATCATATTATAAGTTTATAAAAAAATCAAGAAAAAATCGTTAAAATCGAAAAATATTATAGTAAATTCGTAAAATATTGAAACATTTGTGTAAAAATAGATGTTATACTTATACAAAAGAACAAATAAGAAAGGAGCGTACTGCGGTAAATATATACAATATGCCGCAGGAAATGAAAATGAAGATTAAATTTAACTGGAAACGAATAGCTGCTGCTGCGTTGGCAGGTGTGCTTGCGTGCAGTATGCTCAGCGGCTGTAAAAAAGGCGGAACGATAGGCAAAAATGAAATTATGTATTATTTCTACGGAACGGAAGCGCCTGACACTGCAATGGTAATGGAAAAGGTCAATGAAAAGCTTAAAGAAAAGACCGGATATACTATAAAGTATAAGTTTTTGACCTCTGACAACTATGACCTTGTTTTGTCATCGGGCGAAAAATACGACCTGATTTCCGCGCCTGACTACCTTAATTATTGGGAGAATTCAAAAAAAGGTGCTTTTGCGGCAATTACGGATGATGATTTGAAGAATAACGCTCCGTACATATGGGAAAACGGACAGGAATACTTAAAGCCGGTTAAGACAACGGACGGCACATATTACGGTATACCGGGAATGAATAAGTATTCACCCAGCCGCTGCTATGTTGCACGCGGAGATTTGATGGATAAATACGGAATAGAATCACTTGATACCGTAGATGATGTAGAAAGATACCTCGACGCGGTTGCAAAGAACGAGCCTGATATAATTCCGTTTGACATGCCCGGAACAAGCCCGTACTTTATGCTTAATATGTGGGCAAGCGACTGGGGCTGGGCGGCTGTAGGAACAATGAGCTTTGGCGAGCATGTTTACTTCCGCCTTGACGATCCGGACAGAAAGCTGTTTATTGCAGCTGAGCAGCCGGAAAGCAAGATGTTCTCTGAAAAGATGAAGAAGTGGATGGACAACGGATACTTCTCAAAGAGTGTTTTGTCAAACAAGACCTCAAGTGAGGATTCTTTTAAAAACGGAAGAAGTGCTCTTGCGTGGACGTCAAATCCGCAGTCATGCAACAATATCTGGAAGGAATTTCAGAAGGATGACCGCAAGTCATGGGATGTACGTTTCTATCCGGTATATTCAAAATCACAGAGAATATATAACTACACCAATTCTATAGTTGCCGTATCGTCATTCTCCGACAAGAAGGACGATGCACTGAAGGTCGTAAACGCAATTTATGAGGATGAGGATTTATATCAGCTTTGGTCATTCGGCATAGAGGGCGTACATTATAAGAAATTGGGTGACGGCAAAAAGGAAACCCTTGTAACGGACAGATACTGGGGACCGACTGCGGGAATAGTCAATATGGCGTATAAGCTTGAGGATGAGCTTGAATTCCCAGGTGCAGATGAACTTGTAGCAAAGCTTAAGAGCTTTGAGGTAAATGATCCGATTATAAACATGAACAAGGACTTTGAGGATTTAAGAGAAATCAAGCTTGCGCTTGACGAAGTATATAAGACATATACAACGCCGAGAATGTACGGTGCGGTTGATGATGCAGATGCAGCGCTTGAAAAGGAAATTACTGCTCTTAAAACCGCCGGAATTGACAAGTACAGAGATACTCTGCAGAAGCACCTTGACGAGTATGTCGCTAACTTGGACGAATAAAGCTGAAAGGAGCATTTAAAAGTGCCTGACAATTTTGACGCTAAAAAAACTAAAGACAAAAAGAATTCGCACTTTTCAAATTTTACGCATGAGTTTAAGAAAAACAAAATATTGTTTTTGATGCTTGTGCCCACGCTGATTTTGGTTTTTGTATTTTCGTATATACCTATGGGCGGAGCAATAATAGCTTTTAAGGATTACCGATTTGACCTCGGAATCCTTAAAAGTCCGTGGGTAGGACTTAAAAACTTCACCTATTTTGTAACTTCGGGCAAGATGTGGTCGCTTACGATAAACACCCTGTCATATAACATTGTGTTTATAGCAATAGGTGTTATTACAAGAATCCTGATGGCGATTTTTATATTTGAAATGTGTACCAATATATATAAGAGATTTCTGCAAAGTGTAATGATGCTTCCGTACTTTTTATCATGGGTTGTTATCGGCGGACTTACTTACAACCTTTTGAACTATGAGTTCGGTACAATCAATAATCTGCTTGCTTCACTCGGAGTTGAACGCTGGAATGTCTATAATGACGCAGGCGCGTGGAAGTATATATTCACAAGTGTATCCGTATGGCAGGGACTCGGCTACGGAATGATATTCTATCTGGCGGCGCTGACCGGAATCAATCCGGAACTGTATGAGGCGGCATATCTTGACGGTGCAGGTCTGATGAAACGTATAAGATATGTCACAATACCGCTTATCATGCCGACAACCATAATTCTGCTGCTGCTCAGTCTGGGCGGAATATTAAAGGGAAACATGGATATGTTCTATCAGCTGGTCGGCAACAATCCTAATTTGTATGAGGCAACGGACGTTATTGATACATATGTATTCCGTACCCTTACAACCTTAAAGGACTTCACCGTTACATCGGCGGCAGGACTTTATCAGCAGGTAATCGGTCTTGTACTTGTACTTGCAGTCAACGGAATAGTCAGAAAGATAGACAACGATTCTGCAATATTTTAAGAGAGGGGGAGCAATATGAAAAAATCAACAGAAGAAATTGTATTTAATATAGTTGCACTTACAATAACGACATTGTTTGCTCTCGCTTGTCTTTTGCCGATAGTGCTTACCATATCCGGCTCGTTTACATCAGAGAGGGCAATATATCAGGGCTTAAAGCTGATACCGGCTGAATTCAGTACGGCTGCGTATAAAATGATATTAAAAAATCCGGGCGAAATGCTCAACGCATATAAGGTTACTCTTATAATAGTTGCTGTCGGAACATGCCTCGGACTGATACTTACAAGTATGACAGCGTATGTGTTATACAGAAAGGACTTTAAGTACCGCAACGCATTTTCGTTTTATTATTTCTTTACAACGCTGTTTGGCGGCGGTCTGGTGCCGGGATATATAGTTACCTGTGCGCTCGGACTGAGAAACACATATACGGTACTTATTATAACAGGTGCCTTCAGTGTGTTTAATATGATAGTAATGCGTACATACTTTACGGGTAATATACCGCAGGCTTTGGTAGAATCGGCAAAAATAGACGGTGCAAATGACTTTAAGATTTATACATCTATAGTTATGCCGTCCGCAACGCCGATTCTGGCAACGATAGGCTTGCTTCTGGCACTGGCATACTGGAACAACTGGAATACGGCTATGCTGTATATAGACGATAAGAATTTGTATCCTTTGCAGTATTATTTGTATAGGATATTCCAGACAACGCAGATGAGTACGATTATGGCAGAGGCAGGTGTGAATACACAGCAGGTTCCGCAGGAGGGCTATAAGCTTGCCATGACGGTATTCACTATGGGCCCGGTAATACTGTTTTATCCGTTTGTTCAGAAATACTTTGTTGCAGGTGTAACAGTCGGAGCGGTAAAGGGATAACAGGAGGAAGATTATATGTTAAAAAAATTAGGAGCGGCAGTAATGTCGTTTATGCTTGCAGCCGGCTGTGTGTACGGAGCAGAGCTTGAATACACAGGCGGATACAACGGCGTAAGTACTGCGCCGTTTAATGTGGCTTTCGGCGGAAAGAGCGTGACTGTCAGCACAAAGGCTTTCAGTACCTCCGCCGAAGCGGAAAATGCAGTTATGCTTGTTACGGTTTATAAGGATAAAAAACTCGTGCTTGTAAAAAAGACAGAGGTAAAGCAGCTTTCATCCACGGCGGCAGAGTTCAGTCTGACAGTTGATTTGCCGGAGGATATAACCGGAGCGGCGGATTTGAAGGGATATGAGGTCAATGCGTCTGTTGTCAGTACGGACGGCGGCTTTGCGCCGCTCAGCGGTCCTGCTTTCTATCCGGCAAAGGAGGAGTTTAAGCCGCTGAGGGATTTAAGCATTGACGGTAAATCGGTTGACGGCTTTGCCCCGGACAAGACAGAGTATACGAGATATGTGCACAGATATAATTCTGTTGAGGATTATAACAATAAAGTACCGGTGTCAACCGCAACCCCTGCTGTCAGCGCGCTGACAGCGGATGCAGCGACAAAGGTTGATATTACTTCTGACGGAAACATTCCTGCAACGGTAACGGTTTCGGCAAAGGCATCGGACGGCACAGCCGTTGATTATACCGTAAGCTTTAAATATTATGTTCATGGTATAGAGGGTGCAGCAGCGGATTCTGATTTTGAGGATGACGGCAGCACATATCAAGGTCAGCTTGCCACATCAACAAAAGCAAATATAGGAACGGTAAACGCGGCACTTTGCACAAACCTGCACGGCAATCCGGACAGCGCAGATGCAAGCGTAAGCGGCTCGCGCTGGGCAACGGACGGAACGCCTCTCAGCGGACAAAGACACGAAATCAGCTTTGTTGCGGAGGAATACGCCGGCTGTGATTATTTTGTACTCAGCAATAATAACCGTACCAAATATCAGGCGGCAGATTATGAGCTTTTAAGCTTTGTCGCGGCAGAAAATGTTGAGGTTGTAATTATTGATAATGTAGAGCGCAGCTATGAAGGTTTTGAGCCTGAAACAAAAGCAGGCACGCTGATAAGCGGTCGTTATATAAACGGCGGCAGCGGTGATGTTCAGATGGCGCCTACGTATGACTTGGCAGGCAAGACGGTTGACGGAGTAAAATACAGCAGCATCGGCGGCCCGTTTAATTATCAATATGTAACGCAAAAAGTCTTTGCCAAAGGCGAAACGGTAACGATAAAGACAACCAATACAGCAAGCGGCGGATATAGAATGCCGATAGTAATAGTCAGACCGCTTTAATAAATAACAACGGACTGCACAAATGTTGTTACATCGTAGGGGCGGCAGCGTATCCGCCCGAAATAAATAACAACGGACTGCACAAAGAGATGTTACATCGTAGGGGCGGATAGCATACGCCCGAAGACATGCAAAAGGGGTAACCCCCTTTGCAGTACATATATGTACTGCAAACAATAACACTTACCAATTATTGCCCAAAGGGCAAAAATATAAGGAGGAAAATAAAATGAAGAAAACCGTAAAACGTATTTTGACTGCCTTTGTATGCGCGGCAATGCTTATATCATGCTTTGGGGTATTTGTATACGCGGATACGCCGCTTAAAGGCTCTTATGTAGAGTTTGTCAAGAACGACAAAGCAAACACAATTTCCGCAAAGGCGTATGTACGTAATCCTGAGGGAAATGCAGATACCGCAGCATGGCTGCTCCTGGCTGAGTATAACGGCGACGTAATGGAAAAGGCTGCTACAAAAAAGCTTACTCTTGCTGCAGGAAAAGAGGATTTTATAACCACAGCCGGAATAGACTATAATTCTGCAAAAAAGTACAATGCCTTTCTTTGGTACGGTGACGAAAGCTGCCGTCCGATAGCGCCGACCGCAACATACGGCTATAACGGACAGCTGCTTACCGGTATTACCATTGACGGGGTTGAGATGGAGGGCTTTAACGCAAATATAAAAGAATATACACTTCCTCCGGCAGATGACTTCGTTGTTCCGGTAACAAAGGGTGTAACCGCCGACAACAGCGTATACACCACCACAAGCTATGAGAAGTCGGGCAATGACTATATCGCAAAGGTCAGCGCAAAAAGCTCTGACGGCACAAAGACAGAAACCTATACAATTACTTATAGTATATCCGTAGATTACGATACAACAAAAGGCTATAATGCATGGCACGCAATAAGTGATTATAACGGAAAAGATATGACTGACTGGACAAACTGGGCAGAGGATACTGTGACATATAACGGCTGGTATGCGGTAGGCTCTGAAACATCGGGTAGTTCCACAACTCCGGTGCTTTGCTCAAACCTTCACGGTAATTCCGATTTGTCAAATGCAAATATAACAGGCTCACGCTGGGTAATAGATTATTCACCGGCTTTGGGTGATGAAGCAAAACAGGGACAGCAGATGTTGAATGTTCCTGACACTATTGCCGGTTCTGATTATTTTGTATTCAGCAATAATTCAAGAGGTAAAATTTATAAAACAAATTCATCCCTTGTATCTTTCAAAATAAACAAATCGGCTGAGATAGTAATATATTCAAGTGCTAGTACAGATAAATACAAGGATACAGACGATGCATTTGCAGTCAACACCAAAATATCATCACAGGATGAAGTTCCGGTATCGGCATATAAGGAGAGTAGTTTTTTAAATTCCGCAACCAATAAAAGCTGGGAAAATGCATTAGCTACTAATGGCGCAGTGCGAAAAATAGAATACAAATATAAAACCTCAAAAGTATATATTGTAAATGATGGTGAAACAAAAACAATAAATCTTTCTATGGCTTCAGATTTAAAGGATAGAACACCTATTGTGGTTATAAAGCCAATAGAAGTAAAGCCGATGTTTGAATATAATATGACATATGGTGGAATGAATCTTAATGAGTTCTGTACGGCAACGGGCACGACATCTTGCAGAGAAAAACAATGAAGGTAGAATTGAACTACTTAAGAAAATTCAAGAAA
>CAJLFL010000051.1 GCA_905205855.1 uncultured Eubacteriales bacterium
CTGCCCCTCAATCTTGAGGGGTGGGCTTTTCTTTTTTCTAATTCTGTGGTAAAATATACATATGACTATTTTACAAAACATTTTTTCAGATCATTTTCATAAACTTCTTAATTCTAATATTAAAATCCGTGATACTGTTATTGAAAATGTGGATAAAATGATTCATTGCGGTGACTTCAAAAAGGGGTATGCTTTTTACATTTGTGAACATTGTTCCCGATTTATGGTTTCTCCTTTTAGGTGCAGAAGCCGTTTCTGCCCCTCCTGCGGCAACCTCTACTCCCGAAAACGTTCAACCGCTATGTCCTTTAAACTTGTCCGCACTTCTCACAGGCACTGCGTTTTTACTATCCCTGAAGAATTAAGAATATTTTTCAGAAAAGATCGCTCGCTGCTAAATCTTCTTTTTAAAGCTGCCGCAGACGCTATCTTCTTTATGTTTAAAAAGCTCAACAAATCCGAGAATTTTACTCCCGGTTTTATTTGCGTTCTTCATACTTTCGGTCGCTCTCTTCAATGGAAACCTCATATCCATATGCTCATTTCTGAAGGTGCTTCTGGTAACTTCTCTGTTTGGCGTGTTGTTAAACATTTTCACTACGAACTGCTTCGTAAATCTTTTCGATTGACTTTACTTAATTATCTTGAAAAACATATCGGCAAATCTTTTAAAAAAGTTAAATCTACATTTACAAGCATTGTCCTAACGGTTTTTATGTATATGCTAAACCTACTCTTACTAACAATCAGGATGTTTTAAAATATATCGGAAGATATCTTGGCAGACCTGTTATCGCTGCTTCAATAATTGATCATTAGCCGAGAACAACATCAGCAATGCAAACTTACATCTGATGTTCGACAAAATCGTCATTGAGGAAACGGACGAAGGCTTAAATCTTAATTTAAGATTTAAGTCGCCGTTTATCAGCAAGAAGAAAGAATCGTCACTCAGGAAATATATGATTGTGGATAATGAAGTTTTAAGCGTCGGAGCATAGCAATGTATCGTTAAACAGCAAAACACTTATAGGATTTTCCTATAAGTGTTTTGAAGGTGGTGCGGCTGAAGACGAGGCGTAAGCAAAACAATTCGGTGAATTGTTTTGTAGCCGAGAGTCCCTTCCAAAGAATACGAGCCGACAGGCGAAGTATGATTTGTCAGTCGATTTATCAGCCAAAGTAAAAAACTTGCAGAAATAAATCCTGCAAGTTCTAAAAGGTGGTGCGGCTGAAGGGACTTGAACCCCCACGTCATTGACACCAGATCCTAAGTCTGGCGCGTCTGCCAATTCCGCCACAGCCGCAAGTATTAAACCGACTTTGTAAGTATAACATTCTCCGTATTGTTTTGTCAAGCAAAAACTTCTTGTAAAAACAGTTTTTTATGATATAATAAACATAATAAAAAACCACAGGAGGCATATACCATGATAAGACACATTGTTTTTTGGAAATTAAAAGACACAGCCGAGGGCAAAACAAAACAAGAGAACGCTGAACATATTAAAAAAAGCTTGGAGTCGCTCAAAGGCATTATTCCCGGAATGATTGATGCCGAAGTAGGAATAAACGAAAACGGCGGCACCTTTGATGCCGCTCTTAACAGTTGTTTTGAAAGCATGGATGCTTTAAAAGCTTACGATATTCACCCTGAACATCTCAAGGTCAGAGAATTTATAACAAAAGTACGACTGTCACGTGAGGCAGTGGATTACGAAATATAAATGGCGGTTTTATCAGTAATATATTTGACAAGCTTTGGCAAAGGAGCATAACATGACTGATGTCCTTATGTACTATAATGACGTCATGCTTTGTTACGGAATTACAGCCGAAGAATTAAAGAACTCATATACTGAAAAGTTTGAAAAGAATATGATACGCTGGTAAATCAAATTTTACTGCTTTAAAACCTGCACAAAAAGAATATACTTCTATACAATTCATCTACCGATGTATTTTAGAAGCAAAATTTCTGTGACTATCTGAAATCTAAAAACGACGCGGCATAACAGCCACGTCGTTTTTTTGTTTAGTTTATCTTCCATTTGCCCCGTTTCTATATCCGCGGAATAAACTGAACTATAAGCACCGCACAGCAGCAATATAAAGCAACGCTGAAAAGACTTGCGCCGCGCCATGCGGCAGTTATCCCTATAATCAGCGCAGCAATGCCGGAAACAGGAGATTCGGTGGCATAAATAATTGCCGGAAAAGTCATAACTGCAAGCGTTACATACGGAATATAATACAAAAATGATTGTATAAACTTATTCTTTATTTGTTTTTTTATTAAGGTTATCGGAAATACGCGCATTGCATATGTAACTACAGCCATTATCAAGATGTATATATACGCATTTTTAGACATCACGCTTCCTCCTCTTTCGTATCTGCATGTGGAAACAAAACGGCTGCAGCGGCAGAAATAAAAATAGTCAAAATTATAATTCTTGTGCCATCGGACAGATTTGATATAACAGGCAGCTTTGCTGCAGCAAAACTGAGCACAAAACACACACCGATTACCGCCGCTATTATCCGGTCTTTTACAGCAGGCGGAATGATTACTGCAAGAAACATTCCAAACAGCGCCACGCTGAGAGCGCTTACTATTTGCGCCGGCAATATACTTCCGGCAACCGTTCCGATTGCCGTTCCAATCGACCAACAGGGCAAAGCAACAAGGATTGCTCCGTATGTATAAAACGGATTCAGATATCCCTCACGCGGAGCCATTGAGATTCCAAACAATTCATCAGTCAAATCAAAGCTCAGCAGCAGCCTGTGCCGAATAGGAATTTCCGGGTCTAAGTGCTGACTCATAGCAAAGCTCATTAAAAGGTATCTTGCATTAGCAATCACCGTAATAAGAGCAATTTCTATATAAGACGCCTGTGCGGCTATAGAGGTAAATCCGGCATACTCTCCGGCAGAGGCATTGCACAGCAAACTTACAAGAAAGCCTTGAAACGGTGTTAATCCAATATTCTTAGCCGCTATACCAAGAGAAAACGAAACCGCAAGATAACCAAGCCCTATCGGTATTCCATCATGTATTCCTTTAACAAAAATGTTTTTACTGAATTTTAAACTGTCCGATTTATAATGATTCATATAATTCACCTGTTGTTAAATATTTTAAAACCACTTTTTTATTTTAAAAACAATAATACTTCCGATAACAAAAGCAACACTCAGTATTATAACAAACAAATATCCCAAATCCCACGAAAACTCCGGCATTTTAAGATTCATTCCATACCATCCTGCTATTAGTGTAAGCGGGAAAAATATAGTGGTAATAACCGTAAAAATCCTCATCACATTATTTTGTTCTATATCAATCTGTGCTTGATATACTTCCCTCACCTGAACAATACATTCATAAAGATGCAATACATCCTGCAAAAGCCTGTCAATTTTACAGGAAATCATATGAAACTTTTTAACATTTTGTTCCGATAACATTCCGCTTTCGTTTTCCTCAATAGTTTCGCTTATCATTGCAAGCTGGCTGTAATACCGTTTAATTCTCAAAACCCGATGCTTATAGCCGACTATTCTTTTGAGCACATTTTTATCCGGCTTTCTGCCGTTTAAAAGTTCATCTTCAAGAGAAAGTATCTTCTTTTCAAGATTATCAAGCTCATTTATATCATTTCTGACAAGACCGGCAAAAGCTTCGCACAAAGCGTCTGTACCGTCCATTTGTCGATTATGCGGTATAACCGACATTATTCTTTTGTTTTCAGCAAAAATCTTTAGCTGTTTGCCGCTTAAAATAAAAAAGATTCTGCTTTCCTTGTGTGTCGGTTTTTGCAAATCGTAAAACCGCAAGCTCAGGGCATATCCATCATCAGTTTTACAGCACGCGCTTCGATTTGAAGTAAGAATAGACAACACCTCTGAATTAACAGAGTTTTTAAGATCATCATGTATGTCTGAACTAAATTCAACGCTCATGTTGTTCACCGCCTTAGTTATTCAAGTTATATTGTACCACATAAAAACACTCTTGTCGAGAGTTTTAGAACAGAACATTATTTTGTCATTTTCATATTATGTTAATGACCGTATATAAGCCGGTGTCGGGGCAACAGCTTAAATCGGTGATAATAAGAGAAAGGAAGGAATTTATATGCCTTTTGCACATGAAACCCAGCCCATTTCAATGCCTATGGTTGGGTATGCATATGTTCCGCTGCAAACAGCGGAAATGAGAAACCTGTCGGATCCCGAAGAAGCGCTTATGCAAGGAACTGTTTTCCCAATACTTGTAAAGCCTCTCGGAGTATACGGAAAGCAAATTTCCGGCGACAAAATATTTACGGAGGTTGATAAAAATGAATGAAAGAGCTGATTTATTAAAAAAGATAAGTGCCTATGCATTTGCCGCATATGACTGGAACCTATATCTGGACACGCATCCCAATGATACGGATGCCATAGCAATGTTTCATAGAATGGCTGATAAAGCCAACGAGCTCCGCGATGAGTACGAACAAAAATTCGGTCCGCTTACAGCACAGAGCTCTGCCGACATGACATATTGGAATTGGATTGACAATCCATGGCCATGGGAAAAATTTTAAAGGAGGTTTTAGTCTATGTGGAGTTATCAGAAAAAATTACAATACCCGGTAAATATTAAAAATACAAATCCTAAGCTGGCACAGTATATAGTTTCCCAGTACGGCGGACCGAACGGCGAACTCGGTGCCAGCCTCAGATACTTGTCACAGCGATTTTCTATGCCTAATGATATGACCAAAGCTCTGCTCACCGACATAGGTACAGAGGAGCTTGCTCATCTTGAGATAGTCGGAAGTATTGTCAGGCAGCTTGCCAAGAATGCAACAACCGCAGAAATAGAAAACAGTCCTTTCGGACAATACTTTATAAATCACGGACGCGGCGTTTATCCGGCAGATTCAAGCGGTGTACCATTCAGCGCTGCCTCAATCGCCGTATCCGGAGATCCGATTGCAGACTTAGTTGAGGATCTCGCAGCGGAGCAAAAAGCTCGTGCCGTCTACGATAACATTTTAAGAGTTTCAGACGATCCGGATGTCAATGATGTAATAAAATTCCTGCGTCAAAGAGAAATCGTACACTTCCAAAGATTCGGTGAAGCGGGTTGAGCAATTTAAGTGAGTGTAATACATAAAAATGCCGCAGATTATCCGTCTGCGGCACTTGTAAACTCAAATATTCCAAACGATTTCAAATGTTCCGTCACTATGTACCAAAATGCACTTAATGAGTGTCCTTGCAACCTGTCTGCGTTTTTCAAAATTTGCCCTCTGCCAGCTCTTGCCGAGGTCTATTGCTTTGGTTATGACACAATCTTTGTTCATAATGTTTGCTATGTCATTGTTTGTTTCATTTTTATTCTGTTCAAGCTCTGCAATCTTGTTGTCCAATGCCCTACGGGTAAGGTCGCTGAGATTTGGCTCTGTTATCATGTTAAACAGTTTATTTTGCCTGTCAACAATTTCTTTTAACTGTTTTTCTAATTTACTCACTTTCTGTCGGTTTTCATCCGATAAGACTCGTTTGCGTGCCTTTATAATGACAAGCTTTTTTTCAATTTCATCTGAAATAAGCTGTTCCAATACATCTGCATAGACAGTACCTGACGGACCCTTGCAGGTTTTCTTTTCACTTTTACCGATACAGTTAAAATATCTGCGTACCGTGCCTTTTTTTGTAGGCACACCTTTAATGGTTGTCATAGTATGCCCACATTTTTGACATACCACCAAACCGCCGAGCCAACTCGTTTTATTGCTGACAGCATTACCGATTTGCGAGTTTTTTTCAAGTTTTTTGTTGCATTTTATCCACACACTTGAGTTGATAAAGCCTTTATGCGGCATAATAACAACTGTTGTATTTGACAGGTCATCTGACTCCTGTTTATTGTAAACATAAAACTGAATGCCGTGAGTTCCGTCAAAATTTTCAAATGTTGCATTTGGTGCAAAGATTGCATTTTTTTCTTTCAGATAATTATAGAGTTCTCCGTCTGCGATTGCATAGATTGGACTTTTCATAATGGAACTGATTTTTGCCGTTGTAAACCCTGCACCCGATAAGTCTGTCTGCCCTGTTTCAAGCATATGTTTCAGCACCTGACGAAGTGAAAATTCATCAACTGCATATGTGTTAAAAATCTCTTGAATCTGACTTGCCTCATCTTCTTTTTTCACAAGTTTTTTTGTTTTATTTCCCTCAATGGTGAATTGTTCCAGGTTAAAGCCATACGGTCTGCGACCGCCCATATAATAACCCTTCTGACTTCTGCTTACATAGGCGTCTTTGACCCTTGCAATTGTGTTACTGCGCTCATATTCCGCAAACACCATCAGAATTTGCACTATCATTTTGCCTGTTGTCGTCGACGTGTCAAAGCTTTCCATAGCTGTCTGAAAATTAACACCATGCTTCTCAAACTCGGAAATAATTCCCATAAATTGAATAAGTGAGCGGCTCAATCTGTCAAGCTTGTAAACAATAACTGTGTCAACCTTGCCTTGAGCTACCATTTTCAAGAGTTTTTTCAGCTCAGGTCTGTCGAGCGTGGCTCCGCTCATATTCTTTGCCTCATGCAGCACAACCACATTCGACAGGTCTTCTTTGCCCTTTGATAAAAGAGCGTGTTTGCAGCATTCCTCTTGTGTTTCCTGACTGATACTTCCTTCCTTTTCTTTTGATTGCCGTGTGTAGATTAAAGTCATTTTATCATCGGTGTTTGAACTTGAAATTTTTCCATTGTCAAACATGTCAATTCTCCTCAATTTGCTATCTTGCCCGTGAAAATTTCATATAATTTTTCAGCGATAGCATCCTCAACTTTTGATTTATCTTCTTTTGTAAGCATGACAGAGTGCTGAACCTTAACGGATTTCCCGTTAATCTTGTATGTGTTAATCGCACCCCTATCTCGTGTGATTGTCGATACTTTTACCATATAAATGACCTGCCTTGTCTCTTAAATTGAGCCGCAAATCGGCTTTGAAATGTTTACAATTTTAAAGAAGCTCTCATCTGCAATGATAATGTCTGTGAAATCACAAACAAGCTCGGCGTTGAAGAACCTTAATATTTCCGCTTTTGTAAACGATAAATTTGTGCTGTAGACCGTAGGCGGCATAATTTTGCGTGCCGCATTTTTATATGTCCTGTCTGTGTAGTAACAATCTGTGATAGCACAAGTTTCTTTTGTGACAAGCAATTTTAAATAGATAACTCTGTGAGTCTTGTTCTTAATGACTGTTTCTAATTTATATGTATTTTTAGATAAATCTGTCTTTTGCAAAATCAAAAATTTGAATTTTTCTTTTTGTAGGTAGCCGTCCACATATTCAAGTTCTGTCAGGTGCAAGGTTGCTTTTCTTATTATGAACTTGACACTGCTAAACTTTCTATCAAGTTCTCTTGCAATGGCATTTAGCATTTCCGTTTCATTTGCAAAGAACTTTGTTTTTAACAATGTAGGTACACTGCTTTTCCTCTGTTCACCAGTTTTCCCGATGTTGCGATCCGCATACCAACAGTCAGAGATTTCAATACAACCTGTCGAATGGATGACGACTTCAAAATAAATTTTTCTCCCGTGTGCATTTTTTATAACCGTCCGAAAGGTTTCAATACCGTCAACAACTGCTCTTTCCAGTAATAAATCATATTTTTTCATATGTTAAGCTCCTTTTTGCTCTACTACGAAACAGAGCATTTAAAAGCGCTTACAATATTATTATAAGATAAAATTGATGTTTTGTCAGATAAAAAGTCAATTTTTCATAAAGTTTGTTTATATCAACAAAAACGTGCCTTTATCTGAATTTGTATGTGAGTTGTATATTTTTGTAATGTATGATTATTTTTATTAAACGTATATGCTTTTTTTCAACCAGTATATGAATTGAGTGTGTTTTGTGCAAATTAACGGTGTTTTTTATTGAAACATTACTTTCAATGCTAATTGTAATTTTTTTGCTATGTATAAAACTAATTACATACTAATCTTTCAAAGACAATTCAAACTTACATTTATATATTTTTATGCCTTGCGAAACTTACATATTCAATATTCATAACCACATGACCGCTTAAAAGCAAATGCAACAATCCGTTTTATAAGTTATATCAGATGAAACAGTGATTTATAATTTGGTAATCAACCTCGAATATACACAGAAAACTACTTATAAACAGCAATAAATTTGTACAAAATCAACAGGCTTGGTAATGGCATTGGTAATACCCCCTATATATTTTTTACTTAAAAACCCCCGAAAATAGCCCTTTGGAGCAAAAATATATACTACCTCCTAAAACCACCGTTTTGGTAACATAAAAAGCACTTGACTGTCTTTTCCCACATAGACAAGTCGTGAAAGTTTTTTCAACCAGTAGCGAAGAGGTACACTAAATACATTTAAAATACAAAAAGGCAATAGCTTTTTACATAGCTACTGCCTTTTTCGAAAAATCTACTGTTTACTCAACAGAGTTCCAACCGGGAAAGTCCTCTTTGATAAGCGGTGACTCGAATTTATGTTTTTGCACCGTAAACTCAAATCTGTTCTTATCGGAGCTATCAGAGGGAACATACTTCTCTTGTAAACTAACACTGTTCCAGAGTTCATCTGTATCGTCAGCCTTGATAACAATTTCATAAATGGGGACATCAACCGCACGCATATTGACTTCATCATAGATATAACAGTAATTATCCCTGTTTTTATCTCCGTCAATAACAACTATGTAGGTCTGACCTGTTTTTACAAGCCTGCCGAAAATATCGTCATTTTCTGTATCCTCAATTATGACCTTGTTCAAGTCAAAGTCCTCTCCGTCGGCATTAAGCTTTTTAAACTCTGTTACCTTTGCGGTTCTGTTTGTCAGAGCCGTACGCAGCGTTTTAAACAGCAATGCTTTCTGTGCCGTATTATCAGCCTTTATAACAATTCTGCGTGAAGGGCTGAACAGCTCAAAATGAGCAGTGTCATCACCGAATGACAAGTAAATCTCTTTACCGAAGCCTTCCCCGAACTCTGTTATTTTTTCACTGTATTCATTCAGCGACATAACAGTATCATCATCAAAGCAAGCTGTTATATAAATATCTCGCCAGCTTGTGGAGCAGTATTTGAAACACCATAATAGACTTATGTTTGCACTTTCCGCTGTTTTTAACACGTTTTCCATATTTTCAGAAACGTCTGTAATATTAAGTACTCTGTTTATATCAACAGCGGCAAGATACCTGATTGAAAGTATTGCTTTTGCAGTGATTGATATATCTTCCAGTGACATTTCACCGTATTTTGTGAAGATAATACCGCCTGATACACCTGTGATATAACCCTCCTTTCCCAAAGTAGCTCTGTCCTCTTCCGTAAGCTCATAGCGTTTCTGTCTGATTGCGTTAACAACTGTATTGTCAAAGAAATCATGCAGATTGTATACAACATTTCTGCCTATGAGCTTTTGCCTGCTCGTATAGATATTAAGCATGTGCATTACCTCCTTTTCACACATAACTATGAACAAGACAAAAGTAAAGCTCACTGCATGGAGCAAGTTTCTCTCCTATGTGTATAGTCTCCCTCTCTCTCTATTTCAGTTTGTGTGTGTCGCTTATTTTGTATTATATATGATTGGGGTGGGGTATGTTTTTTGAAATTTTATGATTGGTGCAGTTTTTATGCACTCCGCTTGCTATAACTGTTGTATTTATTTTGCTGTTGCACTGAAAAAGCTGCTCCCGACAATAATTGTCGGGAGCAGCTTTTCAGTGTTATATCAATAAACAACCAGTCATAACAAAGTCGCTTATATTTAATAATTTTCAATATAGCCATTTCCGCATACTAAACAATAGTTTCAGATTTTATCCTATTCAACAACCCAATTTTTCAGCACCTTGACTGTATCAATAAATTTTTCTGAATGATAACCCCCAATGCACAGCCTTTTTTCTTGTGCCGATTTAATAACGTTGTTCATACTGTAAAATGTCAGCAACTTTATTTTATAACTGATTTTATGTTGAAAATTGATATAGTGCTTATCAAATTCTGCAAAATGCTGATAAATACTGTTGTTTTGCAATGCCACAGTAAATAGACTGATATGCTTTAATCCCAAACAGGCACAGCAGGGTACATAGGCGAAAGATTATCATTCCAAACAAAGCCTGTTATAGTATAGTCATATTTATCAGTGCCGTCTATATATGGTATTGCCCTTTCGAATATCACAGGGTCAAGCTCATCCCATTCTTCAATGTATGCAGAGCCTTCATCTTCAAGGTTGTATGTATATATACGATATAGTCTGCCTTGATAATAAACTGCAAGATATATCATTCCGCCACCCGTATAACCGTTTTTATCATAGGTTGCACTGACTCTGAATGTATCATCTCTGTTATCTTGCGCCCAAAACTTAATGGTGGGTTTTCCTGCTATTGGTGCACTGTCTGTAATCCATAAAACATTCTTACCGAAACTTGATGTATACATTTGACCGCTGTATTGTAAGTTTTCGTTAGGTGTTATAGGCTCATATGTTTTTACATTACCTGTTCTCTCATTAAATTCCACTGTGAGCAAAGAAATATTATCAAGACTGTAACCACCGAATGTGTT
>CAJLFL010000052.1 GCA_905205855.1 uncultured Eubacteriales bacterium
CCAAATCCCTAAGCCGTTTAAGAGTTGCAATCAATCGGTCATTATCTCTTTGATGTAAGCCGATGCTTGGCTCGTCCAAAATATAAATTACGCCCATAAGACTTGAACCTATCTGTGTTGCCAGTCTGATTCGCTGTGCTTCTCCGCCGGAAAGTGTACCTGCACTTCTCGATAATGTCAAATAGTCAAGACCGACATTTACAAGAAAAGACAAGCGGTTATTTATCTCCTTTAAGATATGCCGTGCAATAATGTTTTCTTTTTCCGAAAGTTTTGAAGTGAGTGCGGTAAAAAACTCTAAAGCTTTTGAAACAGAAAGCTTTGCTACGTCATTGATATTCATGCCGTCAATCGTTACTGCAAGCACTTCTTTTTTCAGCCTTGCGCCGCCACATTCCGGACAAGGAAGTTCTACCATAAAGCTTTCAAGCTCAGCTTTCATCCATTCCGAACTTGTTTCTTCATATCTTCGTTCGAGGTTATTTAAAACTCCCTCAAAACGCACATATTTCTCACCCTTTGAAAACTTTCTGTTGTAGGTGAGATGTATTTTTTCTCCTCTTGTACCATTTAAAATAATATCAATAATATTGTCCGGCAAATCCTTTAAAGGAGTATCAAGACTGAACCCGTAGTGAGCCGCCATTCCCTCATAGTACATTTTTGAAATACTTCCCGGCTCTGTTCCGTTCCAGCCACTCGCATGAATTGCTCCCTGATTTATACTCAATTCTTTATCAGGAATTATTAAATCGGGATCAATTCTCCTTATTTTGCCGAGTCCGGTGCATGAGGGGCAGGCCCCGTAAGGGGTGTTGAATGAGAACATTCTCGGAGTAAGCTCCTCTATGCTTATTCCGCAGTCGTCACAGGCGTAATTCTGGCTGAAAACCATTTCCTCTCCGTCAATTATATCTATCAGGACAATACCATGAGCCATTTTTAAAGCTGTTTCTACAGAATCGGCAAGTCGTTTGTCAATTCCGTCTTTTATTATGAGTCTGTCAATAACAATATCAATATTATGTTTTTTCTGTTTATCAAGCTTTGGTATTTCTTCTCCAAGCTCTATAGTTTCACCGTCTACACGAACTCTGACGAAGCCATCCTTGCGTGCATCCTGAAACGTTTTTACATATTCGCCCTTTCTGCCTCTTACAACAGGAGATAAGACCTGTATCTTTGTCCTTTCGGGCAAGGTTTTTACAGAGTCGATTATTTGGTCAACCGATTGAGGGTTGATTTCTTTGCCGCATTTGGGGCAATGGGGTATTCCTATATTTGCATACAAAAGCCTTATATAATCATAAATCTCTGTTACGGTTCCTACGGTTGAACGCGGATTTTTTGCAGTTGTTTTTTGGTCAATGGATATAGCGGGTGATAATCCTTCTATTGATTCTACATCCGGTTTGTCCATTTGACCGAGAAACTGACGTGCATAAGCCGAAAGTGATTCTACATATCTCCTTTGTCCCTCTGCGTATATTGTTTCAAAAGCAAGAGAGGACTTGCCGGAACCGCTGAGTCCCGTCACAACAACAAGCTTATCGCGCGGAATTTCGACATTTATGTTTTTCAGATTATGCTCTTTGGCACCTTTAACAACAATTTTATCATTTATCATGGCGTTACTCCTTTTCTGCATTTTCAAGACGTCTGATTTCATCACGTATCTGTGCGGCAAGCTCAAACTGCAGCAGCTCTGCAGCTTTCTTCATTTCAAGCGTAAGCTCGGCAATGCTGCGGATGTTATCGTTTTTATTACTGCTTGTTGTTTCTTTCGATTTTGCCGGCTGAGTTGCTTCTATTACTTCGTGAACATTTTTATTTATTGTTTTAGGTATTATACCGTGTTTATGATTAAACTCCTTTTGTATGTGTCTTCTGCGATTTGTTTCGGTAATTGCATAGTCCATAGAGCCTGTAATATTGTCAGCATACATTATAACCTTTCCCTCGGCGTTTCTTGCCGCTCTGCCGATGGTCTGAATCAGCGAGGTGTCACTGCGTAAAAAGCCCTCTTTGTCTGCATCTAAAATTGCAACTAAAGAAACCTCCGGAATATCAAGACCTTCGCGCAGCAGATTTATACCTATAAGCACATCAAAAACACCAAGTCTTAGGTCACGTATTATTTCCATTCTCTCTATTGTATTGATGTCAGAGTGTAAGTATCTTACCTTTACACCCATATCCTCAAAATATTCAGTAAGGCGTTCTGCCATTTTTTTAGTAAGTGTTGTAACCAATACTCTTTCATTCTTTTCGGTACGTTTAATTATTTCGCTGTAAAGGTCATCTACTTGTCCTGTTATAGGTCTGACCTCAATTTCGGGATCAAGAAGACCGGTAGGTCTGATAACCTGTTCGATTATTTGACATGATTCATTTTTTTCAAATTCCGCAGGTGTTGCACTCACAAAAATCGCTTGATTAAGTTTGGCATAAAATTCATCAAATGTCAAAGGTCTGTTGTCAAAAGCTGACGGAAGTCTGAAACCATAGTTTACAAGATTTTCTTTTCTGGAGCGGTCGCCTGCATACATTGCACGAACCTGCGGCAACGTAACGTGGGATTCGTCTACAAACAGCAAAAAATCCTTAGGCATGTAATCGATAAGTGTAAACGGCGGTGAGCCCGGAGCTCTGCCGCTTATATGTCTTGAATAGTTTTCTATTCCGTTGCAGAAGCCTGTTTCAAGCATCATTTCTATATCGTAGTTGGTTCTCTGTTCAAGACGCTGTGCCTCTACAAGCTTGTTTTCAGCATTAAGAACCGCCAAACGCTCTTTAAGCTCCTGTTTAATGCACGAAATAGCGTTTGTCAGCTTTTCCGGAGTAGTAACATAATGTGATGCCGGATATATTGCCACATGCTTTCTTTCTGAGGTGATTTCACCGGTAACCGGATTAAAGTCATATATTCTGTCTACTTCATCGCCGAAAAACTCTATTCTAACCGCATTTGATGATGAATCAGACGGAAATATGTCAAGCACATCTCCGCGGACGCGGAATTTATTTCTGATAAATTCAATATCATTGCGTTCATACTTTATTTCAATCAGCTTATTTATAACTTCATCTCTGTCCTTTATCATTCCGGGACGCAGAGAAACAACCATATTATTATAGTCAATCGGATCACCAAGTCCGTATATACATGACACACTGGCAACGATAATAACATCCTTGCGTTCAAAAAGCGCAGCTGTAGCGCTGTGGCGAAGTTTATCGATTTCATCATTTGTAGAGGCATCCTTTTCGATATATATATCACTGTGCGGTATATATGCCTCCGGCTGATAATAATCATAATATGATACAAAGTATTCAACAGCATTTTCCGGAAATATTTCTTTAAACTCGCTGCAGAGCTGAGCGGCAAGAGTTTTGTTATGAGCCAAAACAAGTGTTGGCTTTTGTACTCTCTCGATAACATTTGCCATAGTAAATGTTTTGCCGCTTCCGGTTACGCCGAGTAATGTTTGAAATTTTTTGCCGGAAAGTACAGCATCAGACAGCTTTTTTATAGCTTGAGGCTGATCGCCTGCCGGTTTGTACTTTGAAACAATTTTAAAATCCATTAAACTTCACCCCGAAAAGAACTGTATGTTGCGTATTCGTATTATTTCATTTTATCATTTATGTTGTGTCATTGCAAGCTTTTATATGTTTTTTTGATATATATTTTTTTAAAAAATATTTTTTAAAAGTTTACTCAGATTATAAATAAAATTTTTCTGCAACCATTTGAATAATTTGTGTAAAATTTTTTCAAAATCTCTTGACAAAATCATATACCCGTGCTATTCTAACAGTATAGTTTTTAGCACTCTATCAAAGCGAGTGCTAATAATTCAAAAAGTCATTTCGGGAGGTGAATTAAAGATGACCTTGGATGACAGAAAAAAAGCAATTCTCAGAGCTATAGTTGAAGGCTATATTCAAAATGCTGAACCTGTCGGCTCCCGCAGTATCGCAAAAAGTACGGACTTGAACCTTAGTGCGGCTACTATCAGAAATGAAATGGGCGATTTGGAGGATATGGGTTTTCTTGTTCAGCCTCACACCTCTGCCGGCCGTATCCCCACAGGGTTAGGCTTTAGATTTTATGTAGACAGTCTGATGAACCATTACAGAATGACTGCTGATGAAATAAAACAACTCAGGGGTGCTATGCTTCATAAAATACGTGAGCTTGATAAAATTGTTAAGGATGTTTCGGCAGCTTTTTCAAACATTACCAATCTTCCTACTGTCGGTATGGTTCCTACTATTGAGTGCGGAGTAATAAAATCAATTAAACTTGTTTCTGTTGACGAAAAAACGATTATGGTTATAGTAGCAGACAGCTCCGGGCTGATAAAAAATAAGCTGCTAAGACTAAACGAACCTGTTGATGATGCTTTGGCGGCACAGCTGACTGATATTTTAAATCGCAACATTGCCGGATATACCGGAAGCGAAATTAATTTGCCGCGTATTATTGAGATAATGAACGCTGTCGGTGCGAACCGTGAAATACTGACTTCTGTTCTTGAACTTGTGTATGAGGCAATATCCGAAATTGACAATCGCGATGTTTATATGGAAGGAAAAACAAATATACTGAGTTTTCCGGAGTACAACGATATAAGCAAGCTGAAAGAAATCCTTGAGTTTTTTGATAACAAACAAAACCTTAACGCAATACTAAAGCGTATTCCTGACATAAAAAACGGAGAGGTAAGCGTATTTATCGGTGATGAGAATGAAATACCACAGTTAAAAGACAGCAGTGTTATTCTTTCGACATACAAAGCCGGAGCAAATCTAACCGGTATAATCGGTGTGGTAGGACCAATAAGAATGGATTATTCAAGAGTAGTTTCCGGACTCGGTTACTTCTCGAAACAGCTTGGCGAAATGCTGAGTAAGGGTTTGGGTGCCGCAGCGCCGGGAGATATATCCGGACTTTTAGACAAAACGAACGAAGGAGATGAAAAGAATGAGCAATAAGAAAAAAACAAGTGAAAATGAAGCTTGTTCCAACAAGGAAAAAACCGAAAAGGTTGAAGAAACCGAAAAAGTAACCGACGATACTTCTGCCGAAAAATCTAAGGATTCCGAAACGAAACTAAAAGAAAAAACAGAACTTGAAAAAGCTGAGGAATCAATAGCAAATCTTTCGGACAGACTTATGAGAACAGCTGCTGAGTTTGATAATTATAAAAAACGCTCGGCAAAGGAGAAAAATGAGATATACGGAAATGCGGTATGCGATACAGTTGCAAAGCTTCTTCCTGTATTGGACAATCTGGAACGTGCCACAGTTTCTTCGGAACAGAATCTTAATACAGAGGCTATGCTTGAAGGACTTAAAATGGTAAAAAAACAGTTTGAAGATGCACTTGCCGATATTGGAATTTCTCCGATAGAGTCCGTTGGAGAACAGTTTGATCCCGAAAAGCACAATGCGGTAATGACCGAGGAAAGCGATAAGGATGAAAATACCGTTCTTGATGAATTTATGAAAGGCTATACCTACAAAGATAAAATTGTAAGACATTCTATGGTAAAGGTAAGCAGTTAAACTTGTTAAATAATCATTTATACAGATATTAAAGATATATCATATTTAGAAAGGATTGATTTTTTATGGGAAAAATTATAGGTATTGACTTAGGAACAACAAATTCATGCGTAGCAGTAATGGAAGGCGGCGAGCCTACTGTTATAACCAATCCTGAGGGCGCAAGAACAACTCCTTCTGTTGTTGCGTTTACCAAAACAGGTGAAAGACTTGTAGGTCAAGTTGCAAAACGTCAGGCTATAACGAATCCGGATCGTACAATCAGCTCTATTAAGCGTGATATGGGTACTGACCGCAAGGTTGAAATTGACGGCAAAAAGTATTCTCCTCAGGAAATTTCAGCCATGATTCTTCAAAAGCTTAAAGCTGACGCAGAAGCTTATCTTGGAGAAACAGTTTCACAGGCAGTTATCACTGTACCTGCTTACTTCAGCGATGCTCAACGTCAGGCTACAAAGGATGCAGGTAAAATTGCAGGTCTGGAGGTTCTGCGTATTATAAACGAGCCTACAGTTGTTGCGGGGGCTTATGGCATGGAAAAAGTTGCTGATCAAAAAATGAGGGTTTATGACCTCGGCGGCGGTACATTTGATGTATCCATACTTGAAATCGGCGACGGTGTTTTTGAAGTTTTGGCTACCAGCGGTAACAACCGTCTTGGCGGTGATGATTTTGATGATAAAGTAATGAATTATCTTGCGGATGAATTCCAAAAAGAAAACGGAATTGACCTCAGACAAGATAAAATGGCGCTGCAAAGACTTAAAGAGGCTGCAGAAAAAGCTAAAATAGAGCTTTCAGGCGTAATGAGCTCAAATGTAAATCTTCCATTTATAACTGCAGATACAACAGGCCCCAAGCATTTGGATATTACTATTACACGTGCACAGTTTGATTCTTTGACTGCGGATTTGGTTGAAAAAACAATGGAACCGACCAGAAACGCTCTGCGTGATGCAGGTCTGTCACCGAATGATATAGATAAAGTTCTTCTCGTTGGTGGTTCTTCCAGAATCCCGGCTGTCCAGGAGGCTGTTCAGAAGTTTATTGGCAAAGAGCCGCACAAGGGAATAAACCCGGATGAGTGTGTTGCTATAGGTGCGTCAATTCAGGCAGGTGTTCTTGCCGGAGATGTAGAGGATTTGGTACTTCTTGATGTTACTCCGCTTTCTTTGGGTATTGAAACAATGGGTGGAGTATTCACAAAACTGATTGACAGAAACACCACAATTCCGACCAAAAAGAGTCAGGTATTCTCGACAGCGGCAGACAGTCAGACAAGTGTTGAAGTACATGTTCTGCAGGGTGAACGCGAAATGGCTGCATACAATAAGACTCTCGGAAGATTCAGCCTTAACAATATTCCTCCGGCACCGCGCGGGGTTCCTCAGATTGAGGTTACGTTTGATATTGATGCTAACGGTATCGTTAAGGTAACAGCAAAGGATTTGGGAACAGGTCAACAGCAGGATATTACTATTACCTCCTCTACCAATCTGTCGGATGAGGATATAGATAAAGCTGTTAAGGAAGCAGAACAGTTTGCGGCTGAAGATAAGAAAAAGAAAGAAGAAGTTGATGTACGTAATTCAGCCGACAATATGGTGTATCAAACAGAAAAAACTCTCGGTGAAATCGGTGATAAAATTGATGCATCTGAAAAATCTGAAATTCAGTCTGAAGTTGATAAGCTGAAGGAACTTCTTAAAGCTTCTCCTATAGATACAGAGGCTGTCAAAGCGCAAACAGAAGCCGTTTCAAAGAAATTCTACGCTGTATCCGAAAAGCTTTATGCTGCTGCACAGCAGGCTCAACAGACTCAGCAGCAGGCACAGGGAGATGCAGCAGGCACAAATGCAGGCGGAAATCCTTCCTCTGACAATGTTGTTGATGCGGAGTACACAGAAGTAAACGATGACAATAAATAAGCTTTATATAGTTTATCCGGCGTTTAATAACGTCGGATAAACTAAAATTCAGCCCCATCTCGCCCGGATGAGGCTTTTATATGGTTATAATTCTATTAACGGGCGGAAAGGCTATTGAATAATATGGCGGATAAAAGAGATTATTATGAGGTGTTGGGTGTTGATAAAAATTCAACACCTGATGAAATAAAAAAAGCTTACCGTAAGCTTGCAAAAAAGTACCATCCGGACTTGAATCCGGATGATAAAGAGGGCGCTGAAGCTAAATTTAAAGAGGCTACGGAAGCATACGAGGTTTTAAGTGACGCAGAAAAGAAACAGCGATATGACCAATTCGGCCATGCGGCATTTGATCAGACTGCCGGCGGAGGTGCAAGCTATAGCGGCGGCTTTGACGGTTTCGATATGGGGGACATATTCAGCAGTTTTTTTGGCGGCGGATTTGGCGGTCAGCGCAGCAATCCAAATGCTCCGCAGCGCGGCAGAGATTTAAGCTATGTGGTTGACCTCGATTTTGCAGAAGCATGTTTTGGAATTGAAAAAGATATTACAGTAAATCACCTTGAACGCTGCACGGATTGCGGCGGCAGCGGCGCAGCAATGGGATCTTCGCCTGAAACCTGTCCGGTTTGCCATGGAACAGGTCAGGTGCGTTCTGTACAGAGAACCGCATTTGGTAACTTCCAGAGTGTAAGGCCATGTGATTCCTGCGGCGGTAAGGGAACAATTATAAAGAATCCTTGTCAGACATGTCACGGAGAGGGAACTGTAAGAAAACAAAAAAAGGTAAGAGTGAAGATACCTGCCGGAATTAACGATGGTCAACAGGTGTATGTGCGCGGCGAAGGCGATGTAGGCTCAAAGGGAGGGCCTTCAGGTGATTTGATACTCAGTATAAGAGTAAAACGCCATAAGCTTTTTGTTCGTCAAGGCTATGACATTATGTGTGATTATCCGATTTCTTTTGTCCAGGCTGCTTTGGGTGCCGAAGTGCAGGTTCCTACAATAGACGGAAAAGTGTCATACAATATCCCGGAGGGAACTCAGCCGGGAACGGTGTTCAGATTGAAAGGCAAAGGCTCGCCTAAGCTTAATTCTAATCAGCGCGGCGACCAGTATGTAACCGTAAAGGTTGAAATTCCTAAAGGCCTGAATGAAAAGCAAAAAAGCTTGCTTCGTGAATTTGACGATAATGTTGAGCCGTCAAAATACAAACAAAGCAAAAACTTTTTTGAGAAAATGCGAGAATTGTTTAAATAATGATAGGAGATAATTATGGACTGGCTTAAAATTACCGTAACAACGACTTCGGATGGAATTGATCCGGTAAGCGGTTGTCTTTTAAACCTTGGTATAAACGGAATTGAAATAGCGGATAAAAATGACTTTAAACAATTCCTTGAAGAAAATCATAAATATTGGGATTACGTTGATGAGAGTCTTGAAAAACTTAAAACGGACGATACTAAAATTACGTTTTATGTAAGTGACGGTGCAGCGGGAATCGAACAGCTTGCTGCTGTAAAATCCGCTATGCTTCATCTTAATGGTTTTGATAAAGATAACAAGTTTGGCTCTCTTGATGTAAAATCCGATCATGTCAAGGATGCTGATTGGTCAGAAATTTGGAAACAATACTTTCATCCGATTAACGTAGGAGAAAATATTATAATTCGTCCGGAATGGGAAGAACTGAATAATTCTGACGGAAAAACAGTGTTTACCGTAAATCCGGGAATGAGTTTTGGCACGGGCTCTCATCCGAGTACAAGATTTTGTATCGAAGAAATTGAAAAATATCTCAAAAAGGGCGATACTGTTTTGGATTTGGGCTGCGGCTCCGGTATTTTATCTATAATTGCTTTGCTTTTAGGTGCAAAAGACGCAACAGCCATAGACATAGATACAAATTCCGTTGATGTTGCATACAGCAACTTAAAGCTTAACAATTTGCCCGCCGAAAATTATCATGCTTTTGCAGGTGATATACTTACCGATACAAAGCTGCGTGCAAATCTCGGCAAATATGATATTGTCATCGCAAATATTGTTGCTGATGTTATCATCGCTTTGTCTGACTTTGTTGCTTCATTTATAAAAGATGACGGCTATTTTATCTGTTCCGGTATAATACTGGAAAGACTTGATGAAGTAACGGAAGCATTAAATTCATGCGGTCTTAATATAATTGATATAAAAAAAGACAGCGATTGGGCAGCTATTACATGTAAGCCTTAACAGCTGCTGCCACGAAACAAAAAATTAAGAAAAATTTCATAAATTTATCTTGATATTTCACGCTGTCTGATTTATAATAAAGGCAGAGCAGATAGTTAATATTATCTGAAAATCAACAGATGACAGGAGGCAAGATGTATGACTTACACAATTTTATGCAAAAAGGTTGAATTGGCAGATTCCAGCAAGGAGAAAATAACCGATAAGGTTAAGCGGCTCAGCAAATTCTTTGATGATGATACGGAGTGCAGAATCGTTGTTTCTCAGCAGCGCGAGGAGATGATTATTGAAATTACATTTCCGTACAAAGGCTTCATTATCAGAGCAGAGGCAAGAGATCGCGAAATGCTCAGTGCAGTTGATATGTGTCTTGCTAATATTGATAGGCAGATTAGAAAGAATAAAACAAAGCTTGCTAAGCGCCTGAGAGATACCGGTATTGAGAATTATGATATTGATTTCGGTACTACTCCCATTCAGGATGAGGAGGAGTTTAAAATCATTAAAGTAAAACACCTCGGCGCGAAACCAATGATGGTTGAGGAAGCTATTCTTCAGATGAATATGCTGGGTCATGATTTCTTTATCTTCAATGATCCTGATACAATGAACACAAATGTTGTATACAGAAGAAAAGACGGCAACTATTCACTGATAGAAACAAACAAATAGAAGAATTATACAGAGAGGTGCAGCACGCCTCTCTGTTGCTACGCTGTTGTCAGTAATATATTACAAGAGAGGACGCTTAAAATGGTAAAATTTGAAGAGGTTACATATAAAAGCTTCGGACGCTGTATTTCTATGTCAAACGGCAGCATTGAGCTTTTGGCTACCGTTGATATCGGGCCGCGCATTATACGGTTTGCTAAAATCGGCGGCGAGAATATAATGTTTGAGGATGAAAATTTTTCGATAAATCA
>CAJLFL010000053.1 GCA_905205855.1 uncultured Eubacteriales bacterium
TTAAATTTTCATATTGGGAGATGGAACATTGTTATATTACAGAGATAAAAAGAATTATGCGTCAGATTATTCGCGGAAGCTTATATTACTGAGCGCCGCGGTAATTTTTTGTATTGCTGTCGGCTCGGCCGGTGTATCAAATAATGATATTCCGATTACGGACACGCCCGAAGCCGCCGAAACGGTAACTGTGTTTGAATACACTTCTGATACCGATAACAACACTTTTGAAGGAAAAAAACCTGCCATACCGGTGTTTGCCGAACCTGCCGAGGGTGTGCTTACCTCCTCATTTGGTATACGCAACGGCAAAAATCACACCGGAATAGATATCGGCGGCAGCAGCGGCTCTGATATTTGCGCCTCTGTCAGCGGGACTGTTTCTTATGCAGGTTGGCTTGGTGGATACGGCAACTATATCGTTATTGACCATGAAAACGGTCTGCAAACGGCATATGGTCACTGCAGCAGCATACTGGTATCTGAGGGCGAAAGAGTTAAACAGGGACAAAAAATTGCATACATGGGCAGCACCGGCAACAGCACCGGTCCGCATTTACATTTTGAAATCAAGCAGAATAATGAATATTTAAATCCGCTTGATTATGTTATGTACTGACCATACCGACGCATCCCGAAAAAATCCGGAGGTGGAAATTATGGGGAAGAAAATCCTTATAGTTGATGATGAAAAAAGTATTGTTGATATTTTAAAGTTAAATTTACAGAATGAGGGCTATACAGTCTTTGACGCATACGACGGCGAAGAAGCTGTTTTCAAATCAAAAAATATAGAGACGGATTTGATATTACTTGATGTTATGCTGCCAAAGCTTGACGGGTTTTCGGTTTGTAAAAAAATCCGCGAAACCTCATCAGTTCCGATTCTTATGATAACTGCCCGTGAGGAGGAGGTTGACAAGGTACTCGGACTTGAGCTTGGTGCAGATGATTATATTACCAAACCTTTCAGTGTAAGAGAGCTTATGGCGCGCATAAAGGCAAATATGCGCCGTACCGAAATTGATGCTGCACAGCCTGAAAAAGAAAATGATATCATAAATGTAGGCTGTTTCACTTTAGATTGTAATCGTTATGAATTATACAAAAACGACCGTCTTATTGATTTGACCGTGCGTGAATTTGAACTTATAAAATTCTTGTCGGCACAGCCAAACAAAATTTATTCCAGAAAAGCCCTTTTGGAATATGTATGGGATTATGAGTATTATGGTGATGTCCGTACAGTAGACGTTACCGTACGCCGTATCCGTGAAAAGATTGAAGATGATCCGTCACAGCCGCACCACATTATGACAAAACGCGGCGTTGGATATTATTTTGCAATTTAAATTTTTAAAAGGCGGGAGTCGCGGCTTCCGCCTTTTTCTGTTGAGGTGTTTATATGCAGAGTATAAATATAATATGCGTCGGTAAGCTTAAAGAAAAATATCTGATTGCCGCTGTTGATGAATATTCAAAACGACTTCAGAGATATTGCCGTTTCAGCATAACAGAGCTTAAAGACGAGCCAACGCCCGATAATCCCTCAGAACGCGAACGTGCCATTGTTCTTGAAAAAGAAGGAAAGCGTATTCTTGAAAAGATACCGCCGTCTGCACATGTTACCGCATTGTGTATCGAAGGCATGCAGGCTACCTCTGAAGCATTTGCCGAAAGCTTTTCGTCATCGGCACTTTCCGGCATCAGTCAGAAAGTTTTTATAATAGGCGGTTCAATGGGCTTGAGTGATGAAGTAAAAAAACGCGCCGATGCAGCGCTCAGCTTTTCACCGATGACCTTTCCGCATCAGCTTATGCGCGTTATGCTATGCGAACAAATTTACCGCGCGCATACAATCATAAACGGCGAAAAATATCATAAATAAAAATACCGCGGCAATAAAATTCACTGCCGCGGTATTCGTATGTTATTTATCAAACTTTTCTATTATTGCTTTCACTATTCTTTCTGACGCCTTACCATCGCCATATGGATTTACGGCTTTTGCCATCTTATCATAAGCCTCCCTGCTGCTCAGCAGTTCACGTGCCATAGAAACTATATTTTCCTCATCTACGCCGGCGATTTTAACTGTCCCGGCATCTACCGCTTCGGGACGTTCTGTTTCGTTTCTAAGCACCAAAACAGGCTTGCCGAGGGACGGCGCCTCCTCCTGCAGACCGCCAGAATCTGTCAGAACCAAATATCCGCGCTTTATGGCATTGTGAAGCTCATCTGCATTTACCGGCTCTATCAGCTTTACTCTGTCCATTCCGCCTAAGATTTCATACGCTGTTTCCCTTACCGCCGGATTAAGGTGTACCGGGTATACAACCTCTATATCTTCAAACTCCTCCACTATCCGCTTTACCGCATTACAAATATTTCTGAGCGGTTGCCCAAGGTTTTCGCGTCTGTGTGCAGTCATTACAATTACACGTTTATTATCCCAGTCAATATTTTTAAGGTTGTCATCTTTAAACTTATAATCATCTGACACTGTTGTTTTTAAAGCGTCTATAACTGTATTTCCTGTTATATATATATCCTCAGATTTGGTATGCTCCTGCAAGAGGTTCTGTCTGTTTCTCTCCGTCGGTGCAAAGTGCATATCAGCTATTACGCCTGTAATTCTTCTGTTTACCTCCTCGGGATACGGAGAATATTTATCGTAAGTTCTGAGTCCTGCCTCAACATGACCTACTGCAATCTGATTATAAAAAGCCGCAAGACTGCCTGCAAATGTTGTTGAAGTATCACCATGCACCAGAACAATATCAGGCTTTGCCTCCTTCATTACATTATCCAAGCCCTCAAGCGCACGTGTTGCTATGCCGACAAGAGTCTGACGTTCCTTCATTATATTGAGGTCATAGTCCGGCTTAATATCAAATATCTCCAATACCTGGTCAAGCATCTGTCTGTGCTGTGCCGTCACGCAGACAACAGACTCTATTTTCTCATTTTTTTCAAGCTCTTTTACAAGCGGAGCCATTTTAATAGCCTCCGGTCTTGTGCCGAAAATAGTCATTACCTTTATTTTATCCACTTTACACTCCTCCGTTTTTATTCTTATCTTCCGTATCTGCTTCACTGTCATAAGATGACATATTTTGTGTACTGTCACTGTGCAGTGACGGATCTTTCAGCTCCTGCATAAGCCAAAGCGAAAGCAAAATCACAAGCAATACCGATAAAATCAAAATCATACCTCTGCCATAGCCCTTAATTGAAATAACAACCGCTGTAAGACACAGCGCCGCCGTCATAGTATAAAGTATGGCAACCGTTTGTTTTTGAGAAAATCCCATATCAAGCAGTCTGTGATGCAAATGCCCTCTATCGGGCGACATCGGCGATCTTCCGGTCAGCACTCTGCGTACAATGGCAAACAATGTATCAAATATAGGCAGTCCAAGAACCAGAATAGGTATTGCAAACGACAAAATAGCCGACAGTTTAAGAAAGCCCTGAACCGAAATACAGGCGAGAATATATCCGAGAAACAGTGCCCCCGTATCACCCATAAAAATCTTTGCAGGGTTAAAGTTGTACGGCAAAAATCCAAAACCTGCTCCGGCAACAGCAGCCGTTAAAATAGCAACATTTGCATTCTCGCTTATAAGCGTCAGTGCAAGTAATGACATTGATGCAATAGAAGATACTCCCACCGCAAGTCCGTCCAGTCCGTCAATAAGATTTACGGCATTGCACACACCAACAATCCATATCATTGTTACGGCAACAGAAACCCAATAGTTCATAACTATATACGGAGGCCCGAACCATCCGTAAAACGGATTTGTAAAATGCTCTATCCTGACATCAAAATACACAACCACAGCAGCAGCCACAATCTGACACATCAGCTTAACTATCGCCTTCATATCTGTTATATCGTCTATAACTCCCGCAGTAACAACAATCACCGCACCGATAAGTATGCCCATTGTTTCTCTGTCAATCGTTGCAAAACACAAAACGCTGACAATAAATCCGTAAAATATTGCAAGTCCGCCTATCAGCGGCGTGGGCTTTTTATGAACACGTCTTGCATCTCTGGGAACATCTATCGCATTGACCTTATGTGCCAGTGATATTACCATCGGTGTTGCTGCAAAGGAGATAAGAAATGCCACCGCAAGGGCAAGTATAACAAAAACATTATTGTTTATAAGCATTTACGCTTCCTCCTTTGTTAAGGCTGGATAAACCCAACCTTACGATATACCTTTGATAAAGTCTTTGCCGCGGTTCGGCTTGCTGCCTCCGCACCCTTACGGTAAACCTGTTCAAGATAATCCTTGTTTTCCATAAGCTCTCTGTACCGCTCCTGTATAGGTCTTAAAGCCTCGACAACGGCGTCGGCAACCTCAGCTTTGAATATGCCATAGCCCTTTCCGTCAAATCTTTCCTCTATTTTCTCCATCGAACTTCCCGTTACGGCAGAATAAATATTCATCAGATTTTCAACACCTGCTTTACCTTCGCCGCGCTTTACTTCAGAACCCGAATCGGTAACCGCGCGCTTTATTTTGCGGACAATGACCTCAGGAGTATCAAGCAGCAGAATATATCCGTTCTCATTGGAATCCGATTTTGACATTTTTTGTGTCGGATCCTGAAGGCTCATAATTCTTGCACCTACTTTTGGTATATACCCTTCCGGGACTTTAAAGGTTTCGCTGTATGCATTATTGAACCGGTTTGCCAAATCTCTCGTCAGCTCAAGATGCTGATTCTGGTCTGCTCCGACCGGAACCAGATCAGCTTGATACAGCAGAATATCCGCAGCCATAAGTGACGGATATGTAAATAAGCCTGCATTTATATTTCCGGCATGCTTTTGCGATTTGTCCTTATATTGAGTCATGCGCGAAAGCTCACCCATATAGGTGTTGCAGGTCAATACCCATGACAGCTGTGCATGCGCCGGGACGTGCGACTGGAAAAACACAGGACTTTTATCAGGATCTATTCCGGCAGCAATAAACAACGCCAACAAATCCAACGCATTTTTACGAAAATCCTTAGGAACCTGCCGTACAGTGATTGTATGCAAATCAGCCAACATGTAATAGCACTCATATTCATCATTATTCTGCAGCTCCACCCAGTTCCGCAGCGCACCTATATAGTTTCCAAGAGTCAGCGCGCCGGACGGCTGAATACCGCTCAGTATTCTTTTCTTATCAGACATTTGCTTCACCTACTGTTTCTTTTAATACTTCACCCAAAAGCTTTATTCCCTTTTCTATCTGTTCAAAAGTAGAAACAGAATAGTTAAGACGGAAGGTACTGTATACGGCGTCTGTGTCTATCATAGTTGTAACACCCGGTACAAACGCAACGCCCTTATCAAGCGCCTTTTGCATTACTTCGGTACTGTCATATCCGTCCGGCATGGTACAGAAGATAAACAAGCCGCCCTGCGGATGCGTATGCGTTACCGAAGCCGGGAAATATTTATCCATACATTCCATCATAAAGCTGCATTTTTCACCGTAGGTTTTACGCAGCAGAGCTATATGCTCATCTATATCATATTTAGTAAAGAATTCATATGCAAGCATCTGTGTCAGCTGTGTAGTATGCACATCCTCTGCCTGTTTGCATATAATCATACGCTCCATCAATGCCGGATCACAGCTTACAAAGCCAAGACGCAGTCCCGGAGATAACACTTTAGAGAAAGAACCGCCGTAAATCACTCTGCAGTCTTTATCCATTGATTTTATTGTCGGAACCTCCTCACCGGCAAATCTGAGTTCTCCGTAAGGATTATCCTCAAATATCATAACGTCATATTTTTCGGCAAGCGCAAGCAGCTTTTTGCGTTTTTCAAGCGACATTGTTATACCTGACGGATTCTGGAATGTAGCTATAGTATATATTATTTTTATATTCTTGTGTTCTTTAAGAAGCACCTCAACCTTTTTGGTATCAATTCCATCTTCTTCTACATTTACACCGTACAGAACAGCGTTATTGCTCTTAAACGCATTAAGACCGCCGACAAAGCTCGGCTGCTCGCATATTACTCCGTCCCCCGGATTTATAAGCGACTTTGCAGCCAAATCTATTCCCTGCTGTCCGCCGCTGACAATAATCGTATCATCATTTTCGCTTATAATTCCCTGCTTGGTCAAGCGTTCAACCACCCATTTACGCAAAGGCTCATATCCTTCGGTAATTCCGTATTGCAGAGCAAGTTCTCCGTTGTTTTTAAGTATATCGGCAGCCAGCAAAGCAAGTTTTTCTTTTGGGAAAAGCGCCGGGTCAGGCGCGCCGCCCGCAAAAGAAATTATGCCCGGCTTAGCCATAAGCTTAAACATACTGCGGATCATTGATCCTTCCAAATTCTTTACCTTATCAGAAAATTTTGACTTAATATTCTCCATTGTAATCATACCCTTCTGTCCGCAAGTTTAACAGCAGGCTCTGCATACGGACCGGCAAAGCCCATATTTATTATATAGTCATACCGCCGTCAATTCCTGTATTCGTCAAACCACTGACGCAGAGCAGAACTTATTACGGTAATTGCCGCTGCAAGAACAGCAATTTTACTGATTATGCCAAGTACACGGCTGAATTTTGCTATACGAATACTTCTTTTTATTTTACGCTTATTTCTTTTATATCTCTGATTTACAGCTTCCGCTGCCGCGCCGGCATACTCGCCTGCCTGTTTTACATACGGAACCGCAAAGTCAACCGCGTCATCTCTGTACTCTTTCCAGTTCTTCATAACATTCAATCCTTTCATTAAGCTAAATCTCAGCGGCTCAGATTCCTGTCAGTTTAACCGCCGCTATGTAAGGAAGCTGTCTGAACCGCTCATCACAGTCAAGACCGTATCCGACTATAAACTCGTCCGGAATTTCAAAGCCGGTATAATCTGCCTCAAACTCCACCTCGCGCCGTGAAGGCTTGCTGAGCAAAGCGCAAACCTTGATAGACTTGGGATTGCGCGTCTTGAGCAATGCCACCAGATGCGACAGCGTATTGCCTGAATCGACTATGTCCTCCGCTATCAATACATCCTTTCCTGCTATATCAATATCCAAATCCTCTTTTATATTTATACAGCCTGAGCTTACCGTTGCGCTTCCGTAGCTTGTAACACGCATAAAATGAACCCTTACATCTGCAGTAAGCTCGCGAACCAGGTCGCTTACAAAAACAAAGCAGCCCTTCAGAATACCCACAACTATTAACTCACCCACAGGATACTCCTTATTCACTTCTTCAGCAAGCTCCTTTACGCGCTCTTTTATTTCCTCCTCGGTTATCATTACCTTACCTACTGAAATCTGCTGATTCACAGACAATCACCAACTCTCTCTTTGTATTCTTATCCGCCTTGTACGGCTCCGATACCCTATAGCCTATTACAGCAAGCACATCACTGCCGCTGCATAAAAGCGGAATAAGACCTCTTTCCGCTGACGGAATCTTTTCATCTATCATATAATTTTTAAGCTTTCTTCCTCTGCCGTCTTTAAAGACCGAAAATTTATCCCCGATTTTTCGGTTTCGTATAACAAGAGGCATATCCTTAATCTTATCATAATCAAGCTTTAGCTGACCTTTTTGGGACTTTCCCCCATCATCAAGTTCAAGCGATATTGTATAATCACCGAACTCATATCTTCCGCCCGGCACAGCCTCTATACATAATCCGCTTTGAACTTTTTGTTCGATTTTCTTACGGTCCTCTGCAGTTTCAAAAGCAAGCCAACCGTATCTGACTGCCGTTTTCAAGCCGCCGGGAAGGTTCAGCTCCGCACCTGTTTCTTTGTCCGCAAGTTCCAGAACGGCGGTTACATGTACTCTTTCAAGCTTATACTCCTTGCCCATTGCATCAGCCGCAGCAAGACGAATCAGCCTTGTTTGTATGCCCTCATCAACCATTTTTAAGGTTTCAATATCCAGAACTACAGGTTTTTTTGACGGTGCCGGGTTGTTAATACGTTTATAAAGCCTGCCCGTATAACCGTTTATAAAGTCTGCGTCCTGCGATACGTTCTTTGAAAGCACCGCAAGAGTTTCTATAATATTGGGGTTAAACTCCTCTGCAAGCAGCGGTAAAAGCTTTTTCCTTATCCTGTTTCTGGTATAGCTTTCCTCTTTATTTGTACTGTCTGTGCAGTATTCAAGCTTGTTTAAACGGCAGTATTCTTCTATCTGTACTCTTTCAACATCCAAAAGCGGTCTTATAACACCATCACGTCTGCAATAGCGTATTCCCGACATTCCGTCAGTTCCCGTCCCTCTGATTATACGCATAAGGACTGTTTCCGCCTGATCGTTTCGGTTATGTGCCGTAGCTGTTTTTGTTATATTATGCTCACGGCAAAGCTTTGCAAAAAACCTGTACCTCGCCAATCTGCCGGCTGTTTCTTCGGATATTCCTTCGGCCTTTGCCAATGCAGGCACATCCGATGTTTCCGTATAAAAAGGTACATCAAGACTTTTGCAGAAATCACGTGCAAAATTCTGATCTCTCTCCGCCTCGGCACCTCTGATACCATGGTTTAAATGCGCTGCCAAAACCTTTATACCAAGCTTTTGCCTTAAAACGACAAGGCAATGCAAAAGGCAAACGGAATCCGCTCCGCCGGACAAACCGACAAGAACACTGTCGCCGTCTGACAGCATATTATGTTTTTGAATTGTTTTCTGTACAGTATCAATAACAGTTCTGTTATCTTGCATGATCTGCGCTCCAGTCTGTAAACATTGTATATTCACCAAGCCACGTCAGATGCTCAAAACCGACCTCTCCGTTTCTGTGCTTTGCAAAATCACATTTTGTCTTGTTAGGTTCCTCCGCATCAGGGTGATAATATCCCTCTCTGTGCAAAAACATAACCATATCCGCATCCTGCTCTATCGCACCGGAATCACGCAAATCGCTGAGTCTTGGTTCGCGCTGTTCCTTATCTGCAGCACGGCTGAGCTGCGACAGCGCTATAATTGGGATATTCAAGTCGTTTGCCAGAATCTTCAGCGTACGCGATATATCGGATATTTCGTTCTGACGGCTTGCTCCCTTGCCTTTAAGAGAACCGTTTATAAGCTGTAAATAGTCTATTATCACCAGATCAAGACCTTTTTCCAGCATCAGCTTGCGGCATCTTGCGCCGATTTCGCTTACGGTTATACTCGACGTATCGTCCACATATATCCCTGTCTGAGCAAGAACCGCTATAGCGTTTCCGATTTTTCCCCATTCATCATCTTTAATATCGCCTTTTTTCAGTCTTTCGGCACTTATCTTGGTTTCGGTACTGAGCATACGGCTTGCAATCTGAATACCGGGCATCTCAAGACTGAATATAGCAACATTTTTCTTTGCCTTAACGGCAACATTCTGTGCAATGTTAAGTGCAAGACTTGACTTACCCATTGCAGGTCTTGCGGCAAGTATAATAAGCTCTGCCGCATGAAGACCGGAAGTTCTTCTGTCTAAATCTATAAACCCGGTCGGAATACCGGTAATTTCATCATCTCTTTGGGACAGCTTTTCAAGCTTTTCCAAGTCCTCATCAAGGTATTTGCCGATATGAACAAGTCCTTTGCTTGCACGCCCCTGTGAAATATCAATTATCCCCTGTTGTGCCTTTGCCAGTATTTCATCTGTTTCCTCATCACCGCGATAGCACATTCCGCGCAGTTTTTCGGTTAAACTTATTATTTGCCTCTGGACAGCCTTATCCTTTACAATATTAGCATAATAATTTACACTGTCTGTTGACGGCACAAGATTTGCGACCTCGACCACAAACTGTATTCCGCCGATTTTTTCAAGAACACCGTTTAATATCAGCTGTTCCTTCAGCGTAACAAGATCTATCGGCTTTCCTATATCATAAAGGCTTTTTATCGCCTCAAACAACTCTCTGTGTCTGCTGATATAAAAATCCTCAACCGTTACCTTTGCAATAACATCAGGTATACATTCACGATCAAGGTACATTGCGCCCAGTACCGACTGTTCTGCCTCATTACTGAACGGCATAGCCATATCTGTCGGATTTTCCGGCATTTCCGGGGCTAAACCGATATATTCCTCACTCATTTTATCACCGCCTGTAAATTACTTTGCCTCTGTAACCTCCACCTTAAAGGTTCCGACAACTCCGGAATACAGCGTAACCTTAACATCACGTATTCCGCAGGTTTTGATTCCGTCCTGCAAATCAATTTTACGCTTATCTATCTCTATATTATACTGCTCCTTCAAAGCCTTTGCAACATCCTTTGAGGTTATAGAGCCAAAAAGCTTTCCCTCTTTACCTGCCTTTGCAGTCAGCTTTACTTTAAACTCTTTCATACGCTCTGCAATATTTTCAGCCTTCTTTTCCTCCTGATTACGATGAAACTGCTGTGCGTCTTTTTTGCTTTCAAGCTCATTTACTGCTTGCTTTGTTGCCGGCTTTGCCAAACCCTTCGGCAGCAAAAAGTTATTTGCATATCCGTCGCTTACATTAATTAAATCTCCCTTTTTTCCCTGGGATTTAACATCCTGAGTTAATATTACCTTCATTTATATCATTCCCTTCTGCGCGCAAAGGCGCATAATTTACACATGTCGGTTATCTGCCGCAACATTGACG
>CAJLFL010000054.1 GCA_905205855.1 uncultured Eubacteriales bacterium
CTATTGACATCTATCTTGATGACTTAAAGGTGGTTTCCGGCGCGTATGTTCAAAACTCTGACGGTGTTTATGAAACGACCGTACCGGTACTGCTGCCGCAGTATTCGCATGAGGTAAGAATCACAGCAACAGACAAAAACCTCAATACGACAGAGCATACGGCAACAGTCGTTAATAAAAAGGCGGCTCAGCTGGGAGGAATTAAGATAAAGGCAAATAAGTCTGCAGGCTCAGATACTACAGAGCTTACTGCTGTGGGACTGGATGCAGACGGAAATGAGCTTGGCATAGATATTGCCAAAAGCAAATTCAGGTGGACATTGCTGACCGATCCGTCAGAGGCTTCAATGTTTGTATCCGACGGCAACACCTCGACAGTGGTTACCCAAAACGGTGCTTCGCCGTTTGTGGTAAAGGCACAGCTGCCTCTCGGCGGAGATGAATACCTGACAGACATTTACGATTCATCAGCAGCAAACGGTGGCGGTCAGGAGAATCCGGGTACTCCGCAGCGCGGCGGAGGCAGCGGCGGCGGAATACAAAACGCTTTGCCTAAGGAGGTTCAGGCGCTTATAGATAAGGTGAAAGGCGATATGAGCGGCAATGCCGAGGTCAAGGCGCACAAGATGTATTCCGACATGGACTTTACTGCAAAGCAGAGTGACAACGCAGTGTTTACGCCGGGAAGTAAAATAACTGCTGAAAACTATGTTGTTATTGGTACTGACGACAACACATCTGCGTACAGCAATGGTATGCCTGAGGGCAGCAGTTTCCGTTCTGATGTTATTCAGACAGCTGCACTGAAAGAACTTGACAGCTTGCTGATTGATTTTAAAGTAAGCGGAGCGGAAAACACAGCAAATCTCGGTGTATATAAGTATTCGGACAGTATACAGAAGTGGATTTATATAGGCGGCGATTATGATGCGGCGCGCGGTATGATGTCTGTATACTCAATAGGCGACGGTAAATATGCAGTTATAGAGAATCCGAAAGCAGAACTTGATTTTGTGGATATAGGACAGAATTGGGCAGAACTTTATATCAGAAGTCTTGGATATGCTTCGTTAATTGACGGCTATATTGAGGACGGTATAAGGTACTTTAAGCCGGAGAACGAAATCACTCGCGGGGAATTTGTAAAGATGCTTGCATCTGCAAAAGGTACAGCTATAGACGGTTCTGATACAAGTGTGTTTGCGGATTCGGCAAGTATCGAGGATTGGGCAGCGCCATATGCCTGCGCGGCGTACAGAGATGGTTGGTTTAAAGGAAGTCAGACCGAAAACGGAATAGAAGCGGGACTTTCAGATAGGATTACAAGACAAGATGCTATGACACTTGTTTACAGAGTATTCTTTGAAGGAAGCGAAACCGGCGGAAGGATTGACTTCTCTGACAGTTCAGATGTATCGGAGTATGCGGCAGAGGCGGTAAGCTATCTGACAGAGAACGAAATAGTCGGCGGCTTTGAGGACGGAAGTCTCAGACCGCTTGACAGCTTGCTGAGAGAACAGATTGCAAAGATACTTTGGATAAGTATTTTAAAGTAAATCAATGAAATAGCCTGCGGCTTTGCCGCAGGCTATTTTCCTGATTTAATTTTGTTTGCACGCCGCGGAAACTGAGGCGGTGTGTGTGAATTCTTGCGGATAACTATAAGTTTTCTGACTATATCGCTTTCCGGCAGGGCAGCTTCTTTTATTTCCTCAATTTTGCCGCCGAGAGTACCAATCATAGCACGAGCCGAGTTTAATTCTTCATTACTGTTTTCGGATTTCAGTGCGATAAAGATTCCGTTAATTTTTACAAAGGGCAGGCAGTATTCGCATAATACTTTAAGATTTGCTACAGCGCGGGAAACTATTATGTCATAGCTTTCTCTGTATGCATTATCCTTGCCCAGTTCCTCGGCTCTGCCGTGAATACATTTGATATTGCCGAGGCTTAGCTGAGAGCAGACTTCGTTTAAAAAATTGATACGCTTTTGCAAAGAGTCAATAAGTGTGACCTCTATATCGGGACGCATTATCTTTATCGGAAGCCCGGGAAAGCCTGCGCCGGTGCCTATATCTGCAAGTTTTGCGTCTGATGTAAAATCTGTGCAGTAAAGCGGCAGAATACTGTCCAAAAAATGTTTGACTGCGATTCCGTCATCATCTGTTATTGCTGTAAGGTTTATTTTGCTGTTCCATTCTTTAAGCATATCGGAGTATTTTTTAAATTGTAAAAGTTGTTCTTCCGTAGCCGTACCGCCAAGGGCGGAAAGACCTTTTTGAAATAAATCAATGTTCATGATAATAGCTTCTCCAAACTTATTAAAAAGAAACAGGTGCAATACCTGAAAAGGTGTTGCACCGTGTTTCGGATAAATCGTGTTTACGCCTGAGGAGCGTCTACCGGACAGACATTAGCACAGCTGCCGCACTCTATACATTCATCAGGATTGATTTCGTACTTTGCATCACCCTCTGTTATGCAGGATACGGGACATTCGCTTGCGCAAGCGCCGCACTTGATGCAATCGTCGTTAATTGTATAAGCCATTTCAGATTCACCTCACCATAATAAATTTATACTATCATAATAATATAAATTTATTGTTTTGTCAAGGAAAAATCATATATTTGAGGCTGTCTCGGGCGTTCCGAGGTTTTTAATCCAGTTGAATTTCTGGATCTTCACAACCGCAACACCGCACTTTAAGATCTGGTCGGATTTCAGACACAAAAATACCCATGCGGGATCAAGTTTAAAAACAAATGCCAACAGCATTGATGATGGAATAACAAGACACCACATAAATATAAGGTCATTTTTAAATACAAAGGTGGTATCGCCGCCGCCGCGCAGCATTCCTGTCAGACACGGGCATTGATATGAGGTGCCGACAACTGTTATTGACAAAACCGTCATAAATTGCAGAGCCATTTCAGCGGATTCCTCTGATACGTTATAAAAGGCAAGTATCGGACGGCGCAGCAGGAAAAGTCCCAGTCCGGTAAGTATACCTATGCATAAAAACAACAGCTGAAAGGTTTGGGCATACGGACGTACAAGCTGCTGCCTGCCTTCACCTATTATTTTTGAAATCATTACGGCAGATGCCGATGCCGAAGCATATACAAAAACCGTTATTATCTGGAAAAGTGTATTTGCAATGCTGTTTGCCGTTATTGCGGATGCTCCAAGCCGTCCGAGGATGCCGAGCTGTATTGTCATTGCGATTCCCCATAATGCACTTGATAAAAATACCGGTATTCCTTTGCGTATGTATGCTTTAAGATGTTCTGTGCTCATTCTGCCGAAGTGTTTCAGACGCAGCATAAGTTTTTTATCACGGAAACGCACATACCACAGTACCGCAAGACATTCAAGAATTCTGGAAACGGTTGTTGCGATGGCGGCACCGGGGGCGCCAAGCTCCGAGAAACCAAAGTTTCCGTAAATAAGGCAGTAATTAAGGCATATATTTGTTATAAGAGTGATAAACGAGGTATAAAATCCAAGCTTTACCGTTTCGACACTGTTCATATCAACAATAAGAGAAGTTGTTATTGCAAATATCGGATATGTAACAAATATAATTTTCAGATATGCGGTGCCTTCGTACACAAACGATTGTTCGGTTGATAAAAGCGATAAAATCTGTGACGGAAAGATTGCCGCTGCGGCAGCAATCACAAAAGCAATTATAAGCGAAAGCTTCATTGCAATATTTGCCGTTTTTTGCATAGTAGCCGTATCGCGGTTGCCCCATGCTCGTGAAATAAAAATCTGACCGCCTTCACAGATTCCGGTGACCATCAGCTGAAGTATAAACTGAATTTGATTTACCAAGGCAACCCCGGATAAAGCCTGCTCGGAATACTGACCGAGCATAACACTGTCTGCAAGGTTTACCATAAATACTATAATATTGCGCAGAGCTACGGAAAATGTCAGATAAAAGAACACCTTGTAGAACTGCCTATCCTTTACCAAAGACATAAATGCCTCCTAATCCTGTAAAAACAAATCTTTTGTGTACGGCAGAGTCAATATCCAGTCGCAATAAACATGCCATTCGTCAAGCTTATGATTTCTTCTTGCATAATACATATTAAGCAGATTTTCGTAATTCATGGTTACGGTACGCTTTTGGTTATAGCTTGACGGTAAAAGCTGAATAAGGTCGTACCAATCTTTTTTATCCTTGCTTGCAATAAAATCCTGACGCTTTTTCTCTATAAAGCCGATAAAGGCTTTGAAGGCGTCAGAGGATTCATCGCTCAGCTTGTCATGGCTGAAGTCGTCAAGCTCTATCGGCTTGCTGTGCAGCTTATGCATTGTACTGGTTGAGTTTGCCACGGTAGCGACTTTATAGGTGTCAAATTCCTTCCACCAATAAAGCGGAGCGGTTATGTCAACCGAAACAATAATCTGACGTATAAACTTGCGGTGGTCGCTGCCTGCCTTGCATAAACGCTTCGCAAGGTCAAGATCGTTTTGTCCCAGGATGTAGTTGCCGTCAGTGTCATAGCTGCTGTCAATACGGCTCCAGCTGCTCAGTGGATTTCTTGCACCGCGTATTGCACCTTCAAGGTTCATCACTGCCGAATTTTCAATCTTAATCAATTAAATCACTCCATTCTGCAATAAAGGCGCTGAAACAGCGCCTTTAAATTAAATATCAAGGTTTACAACGGTTGAAGAATAATCCTCAATAAACTTACGTCTTGGCTCAACCTTATCACCCATAAGAACAGTAAAGGTTTCATCAGCCTGACGTGCATCCTCAAGATCAACCCTAAGCATTATACGTGTTTCCGGGTTCATGGTGGTTTCCCATAACTGTTCGGGATTCATCTCACCAAGACCTTTGTAACGCTGAACGGCAGGAGCTTTACCGTCACCCATTTCAGCCAGAACCTCCTGTAGTTCTGCATCACTGTAAGCATATTTTTCAACCTTTCCGCGGCTGATTTTGTAAAGCGGCGGCTGTGCTATGTACACATGTCCCTCCTCAATCAGCGGACGCATAAAGCGGAAGAAGAATGTCAGCATAAGTGTACGGATATGCGCACCATCGACATCGGCATCCGCCATAATGACAACTTTGCCGTAGCGGATTTTGCTGACGTCAAATTCATCACCGATACCTGCGCCCAGAGCGGTAATAACCGGCATCAGCTTATCGTTGCCGTATACCTTGTCTATACGCGATTTTTCTACGTTAAGCATCTTTCCCCAAAGAGGAAGTATCGCCTGAAAACGGCGGTCACGTCCTTGCTTTGCGCTGCCTCCGGCGGAATCTCCCTCGACAATGTATATTTCGGTATAAGTATTATCTCTGTCAGAGCAGTCGGCAAGCTTGCCGGGAAGCGTACTGCTTTCGAGCGCACTTTTACGGCGGGTGTTTTCTCTTGCACGTTTTGCCGCCTCGCGCGCACGTGAGGCTGTCATTGCCTTATCGACAACTATTTTGCCGACAGTCGGATTTTCCTCGAAGAACTCCAGCAGCTTTTCATTTACCATTTTTTCAACGATAGAACGCATTTCGCTGTTGCCGAGCTTTGTTTTTGTCTGTCCCTCAAACTGTGCCTCGGTAACCTTTACGCTTATTATACAGGTCAGTCCCTCGCGGACGTCTTCACCCTTGAGATTATCGTCACTGTCCTTTAAAAATCCGTATTTCTTTGCATAATCATTTATAACTTTGGTAAGAGCGGATTTAAAGCCGGTTTCGTGAGTACCGCCCTCGGTTGTGTTTATGTTGTTCGCAAAGCTGATTATATTCTCGCTGTAGCCATCGTTGTATTGCATGGCAACCTCGGCTTCGCTGTTTTCCTTTACGGTGTTTACATAGATAACGTCGGGATGCAGCGGCTCCTTGTTGCGGTTTTCGTACTCAACAAATTCCTTTATACCGCCGTCGTATCTTAAATCGACTTCCTTGTGTTCTTCGGGCGTGTTATCTCTGTCGTCTTTAAGAACTATGCGTATGCCGGCATTAAGAAATGCCTGTTCTCTTAAACGCAGAAGCAGGGTGTCAAAGTTATATACCAAGTCTTCAAAAATTTCACCGTCCGGTTTAAAATGAACTTTTGTTCCCGTTTTGTCCGTGTCGCCGATTTGCTTAAGAGCACCGCAGCTTTTTCCGCGTTCATAGCGCTGATAGTATACATGCTCTCCGTTAGAAATCTCAACCTCAAGGAATTCAGAAAGCGCATTAACAACGGACGCACCAACACCGTGCAGACCGCCGGATACCTTATATCCGCCGCCGCCGAACTTTCCACCTGCGTGAAGCTTTGTAAATACAAGCTCTACAGCCGGAATTCCCTCTTTGGGATGTATTCCGATAGGAATACCGCGGCCGTTATCTGTTACTGTAATTGAATTGTCCTTTTCAATCACAACGACAATATCGGTACAATAGCCTGCCAGAGCCTCGTCTATTGCGTTGTCTACAATTTCATAGACAAGATGGTGCAGACCTCTGCTCGTGGTAGAGCCGATATACATTCCCGGACGCTTGCGGACAGCCTCAAGTCCCTCCAAAACCTGTATTTGGTTTTCGTCATACTCAGTGCTGACCGGTACGCTTGTCATATGTCCCTCGGTAAGAGGAACTGCATTGTTTGCGGCTTCGTTATTATTTGATTCTGCCATAATATAACCTTCACTTTCCGACTCACGTTTCTGTATTATGCGCTGTGCCGTGAGTCCGGCGCAACACATATATTTATTTAGGAATAACGGGACTCAAACTCGATATGCCTAATTATATCGCTCCGTTCTTCCGGAGAGCGCTTTTGATGAAATGTTAGTAATATAGATTACGGACTGACCGTCAATTTCGCATAAGACAAATGTCTTTGGAATTTCTTCCGAAACATTGCGGACAAATCCTTCCTCCTCAACTATTTTTAAAAAATCTCTTGTGTTTTTGGAGATAGAGGCGCTTTCCAAATCCAATATTGCAATAATGTGCTTGGTGTTTACAACCGTATCTTTTCCGAGATGTAAGTACATTTGTACGCCTCCTTTATTTTGTTAAAGCTGCAGAGCAGAGCCGTTCTCCACCTCAAACAGCCTTGCGTCACCGGGAATATCAAAGCCGTCTGTGTCGGTACAGGTGACAATTATCTGCGTATCATTAATATGGTTTAATATAAAAGCTCTGCGCTTTTTATCAAGCTCACTCATTATATCATCCAAAAGCAAAACAGGATTTTCTCCGGTTTCCTCTTGTATAATTCCAACCTCAGCAAGCTTTTGTACCAGAACTATGGTTTTTTGCTGCCCCTGTGATGCAAAAGACTTGGCGCTTTTGCCGTTTATAAGATATTCAATATCCTCACGGTGCGGACCAACAACAGATTCACGGGTGTCAAACTCACGTTTGCTGACCTCCTCAAGTTTCTTGTTAAACTTGGCTTTTATCTCGGCAATGCTCAGTCCGTCCGCATCACCGATGCTTGAAATATAAAGCATTTCAAGCTTTTCTGCTCCGTTTGATGCTTCAAGCTGAATATCTGCGGCAAGCTGCGCCGCTTTTTTGATATATTCACAGCGGTAAAAGATAACTTCGGCGGAAATTGACGACAGCTTTTCATTTATGATTTCAAGCATTGCGGCGTTGGGCCTGTCCATTTTTAAAAGAGCATTTTTGCTTTCGGTAATCTTTTTTAAATCGGACAGAGCGGAAAAATACCGCGGCTTTAGCTGGCTTATAAGAATATCAATGCTTCTGCGCCTTTGTTTTGGACCCTCTTTTACAAGACTAAGATACTCCGGACCGAAGTAAATCACGGGAAATCTGCCGACAAGCTCACTGTTTCGGCGTATGGGAATATCATTTACCGTAATCACCTTACGACGGTTTTTAAATAGATTGATTTCCGCTGTGCTCTCTCTTTCTCTGCCGGAAAATTCAAGCGCAGCTTTAGCGCTGTCACAGCCGTAACGGATCAATTCGGCATCCTTGCGCGCGCGGTTTGCCTTGCCCATTGAAAACATGTATATTGCCTCTAAGATATTGGTCTTGCCCTGCGCGTTATCGCCGAAGATTATATTTACGCCGCCGGTGAATGAAAGCTCCTGCTCAGTGTAGTTCCTAAAGTCTTTAAGCTCAAGTTTCTTTGCCTGCATTATCAGTCAACCTTCAGCCTGAGCGGAAGAATAAGATACAGGAAGTCATCACCCTCGGTCGGTACTATTACCAGCGGAGAGGTGGCGGTGTTAAATTTAAGCTTGACCTCATCGGCGCTGATTACCCTGAATGCTTCCAGGAGATATCTGTTATAAAAGCCTATTTCCAATGCTTTATCCTTTATGTTTACCGAAATGTTATCATCAACAGTTCCTGCGGCGGTGGAACAGGAAATATTCAGATTTCCATCCTCAACCATGAACTTAACCGGGCTTTTAACCATATCGTTAAGTATAATCAGTGAAGCACGCTGGATTGATTCGGTAAGCTTGCTTGCAGAGCAGTTGAATTCTATATCAAAGTCTTTGGGAATTACGCTTGTGTAATTTATATAGCTGCCCTCGATAAGACGTGTAACAAGACGGCAGTTTTCAAAACTGAATATTGCGTGCCGCGAGGTTGCGTCTATTTTTATATCGGAGTTTTCCGGAAGTATTTTAGACAGCTCGTTAAGTGATTTTTCGGGGATAATAAACTTCTTTTCCTCAAAATCATTTTCCATATCGACATTGCGGATTGCCATGCGGTATCCGTCTAGGGCAACCATAGTAAGTCCATTCTTTTTTATTTCCAAAAGACAGCCGGTAAGTACAGGCTTGTTGTCGGTGACTGCTACGGCAAAGATTGTTTTGGAAATCATATCTTTAAGTACCTCTGACGGCAGACTGACAGTATAATCAGATTCTACCAGCGGTAAATCCGGAAACTCCTCCGGCGCAATGCCCGCAATTTCAAAACGTGCGGCGCCGCTTCTGATAAGGGCAGCGTTTTTTTCATTGACCTCAATGCTGACCTGGTCTGCCGGCAGGGTGCGTACAATGCTTTTTATCATTTTTGCATTAAGCACGGTTTCGCCCGGCTCTGAAACAGAAGCTTCAATTTTCGATTCAATACCGATTTCAAGGTCATTTCCGATAAGAGTAACGGTTCCGTTTGCCTCGGCGCTTATGTAAATACCCTCCAAAACACTCAGACTGCTTCTGCCGGAAACAGCTCTCGATACAGTGTTTATGGCTTCGCTGAGTGCAGCGCTGTCACACAGAATTTTCATTTATAAAATCTCCTTTGCATCAGACTGCCGCAGGCTTAAACGCCTTGCGGCGCAATCCGGCAGTCTGTGATAATTCATCATTGCAATAAAAGCCCGTCGGCTTTTCTTCATAATAAATATATTATACCATAATTGATTTTTTACGGCAAGTGTTTTTTGAATTTTAGTTAAATTTTATTAAGACAAAATAAGAAATTTGAGAAATTAATAAATTACTATAAATCTATATGTTGATACATTTAAAGATACATTCCGATTTACCTCAGAATGTATCTATATTAATAATTCTATCTGATGTGCAGCGGAGAGATGTAATATAGAAATGAAGTTGATCAAATAGAAAATTATTCTTTATTTTTGTTTTTAGGTAAATTTTCTATGGCATATTCACAGCATTGAATTACTACTTGATTAAATGATATATCTTGCTGTGCTGCAAGTTTCGTAATTTTATCAATTAATGTATCAGGCATTCTTATAGTTCTGTTTGAACTGGTAGGTTTTTTTATTATAAAGTCCATAAAATCGCACCACCTTTCTATAATTATATTTTACACTATTATATGATTTAATCATATAAGTAAAATAATGCTCAAAAACATAATTAAAATATAGTTGCAATTTTGAATAATATATGATATAATAACAGAAAATATTATGAAAAGAGGGAATATACTATGTTTTGTAAAAATTGCGGAGTGCAAATAAGTGAAGAAACAAAGTTTTGTCCGAGTTGTGGAAATAGTGTAGTTGATAATAAAATTGCTAATGAAAACAATTCGGAAGAAAAGATTATAATTGAGTGTAAGGGCAGTTTGCAAGGAGGTGGAATGGGTAAAATCATTCTTACCGATAAAAATATTATTTGGTCAAAATCTAAGGCTAATTTATTAATGGTTGGCGTTCTTTCTTTGGTTACAAAAGGTGATACGGCAATATGTTTAAATCAAATCTTGAAAACAGATACATATTTCTTTTTAGGTGGAGCCGGATTAAAACTTCTTGTTAATAATGGGAAAAGTTACAAATTTGGGTTTAACTCGTCTAAAGATAGAGATACCGTTATGGAATATATAAATAATTATATAAAATGAGGTAATAGAATGTTTTGTAAAAACTGCGGTAAAGAAGTAAATGGTAGTTATTGTTCAAACTGCGGTACCAAAAATGCAGAAAATAATAATTGCAATAATGTACATAACATTAACTTAAATATTGGCAGGCAACATAATCCATATAAAACTAATACTTATGCAATTTGGAGTTTAATTTTGGCTTGTACTTCATTTGTTTTTGGGTGGTTTATAACTGCTATTATAGCAATTATTTTAGGAAATATGGCTAAAAATCAAATACAAGAAA
>CAJLFL010000055.1 GCA_905205855.1 uncultured Eubacteriales bacterium
ATGTAATATTGATGAGGGGCAACGATATTATATTTGAAAAATACTGGGCTCCGTTTAACAAGGATTTTCTGCACAGAATGTACTCTGTCACCAAAAGTTTTGTTGCTGTTGCAATAGGATTTTTGGAGCAGGACGGCATGATTGATCTTAACGATAAAATAGTAAAGTATTTTCCGGATGAGAACAAGAAGCATAACGAAGTAAATATGCAAAAGCAAACAATACGCGATATGCTTATGATGAGCACGTCAAGACTGGATTGCGGATGGTTTTCGGCAAAGCCGGAGGACAGAGTGAGATTCTATTTTGAGGAAGGCGAGAAAAGTTCGCGCGTTCCCGGAACAACCTTCCATTATGACAGTACAGGTTCATTTGTGCTTGGTGCTCTTGTTGAAAAGCTGACAGGAATGTCACTTATAGATTATCTGCGCGTAAAGCTGTTTGACAAAATCGGCATATCAAAAGAGGCGTATATGTTAAAATGTCCCGGCGGCTGGTCATGGGGAGATTCCGCTTTGATTTGCACTGCGCGCGATTTGCTTAAATTTTCGCGTTTTGTCATGAATTACGGCAAGTGGAACGGGGAGCAGCTTCTCAATGAAAAGTTTTTAAGGGATGGGACGAGCAAATTGGTGGATAACAATACAAAAGGTGTGGAAACCTATGACAGTCAGGGATATGGTTATCTTATATGGCGAACCTATGATAATTCGTTTTCGTTTAACGGTATGGGATGCCAGTTTGGAATATGTGTTCCGGATAAGGACTTGATTTTGGTATACAACGGTGATAATCAGGGTAAGGATCACGCCAAGAATATCATATTTGAAAACTTTTTCCGTTTGATAGCGCGCACGGCATCGGATAAGCCTCTGCCTGAGAATCCTGCGGCGGCTGACGAGCTTGAAAAACGAACGGCGGATTTAAAGCTTGCTACGGCAGTAGGTGAAAGTGAAAGTGCTTTTGCTGACAAAATAAACGGTGTTACATATAAGCTTATGGATAATCCTATGGGAATTTCAAAAATCTGCGTTGAACTGAACGGCAAAAAAGGAAAGCTGAAATATACCAATACACAGGGTGACAAAGTATTGGAATTCGGTATGTGCGAAAACGCTTTTGGGGTATTCCCTCAGGAGGGATACGCTGATATGGTCGGAACAAAAACAACAACCGGAATGTTTTATAAATGTGCGGTGTCGGCTGCATGGACAGAGCCGCAGAAGCTGTTTTTTAAGGTTCAGATTATTGATAAATACTTCGGTACGCTTAACATAACGCTAAGCTTTAAAAATGATGAGGTAACAGTGTTTATGAACAAGTGTGCGGAAGACTTTATGAATGAATATGAAGGCTATGCATGGGGAATAAAAGAATAAACAAACCGGGAGTGACATTAGTCACTCCTTTTTACTGTATAGGAAATTGCGTTTTTGTTTTATAAAATCCGTCTTGACTTTGCCGCATATAATATGTTAATATTATCTAAATGGAATAGGGGGCGGAAATATGTCAAAAAAACCTGCTGAAAAGGGCAGACGGCGCAGAGAACTGCTTGAAAACTTTAAAGGTGAAAGACGCGCCATGTCTATTTTGTATATAGTTCTTACTTTTATTGTAATCGCAATAATGATAGGACAGTTTATCATCGGCAATTACGAAAACTGTTTCACATGCGTTTTGACGCTTGTGTTATTTCTTATACCGTCATTTGTTGACAGAAGGCTTAAAATCACCTTGCCGCATACGCTTGAGGTAATAATTGTCCTGTTTATATTCTGTGCCGAGATACTCGGCGAAATCAGAGCCTTTTATCTGAGGATTCCGTGGTGGGACACAATGCTCCATACCATGAACGGCTTTCTTATGGCAGGTGTAGGTGTGTCAATGGTTGATATTTTTAACCGAAGCGAGAAATTTAAGTTTCAGCTATCCCCGGTATTTGTTGCACTTGTTGCGTTTTGTTTTTCGATGACGATAGGCGTACTGTGGGAGTTTTTTGAGTTTTCTATGGATTTGTTTACCTTTACGGATATGCAGAAGGACACTGTTGTAAGCACAATTTCAACCGTGGATTTAAACCGTGCAAAGGAAAATGTGCCGGTAATAATAAAGGGTATAGAAAACGTTATCCTTACCGGAGGAAATCTGACAGTTGACGGTACCGGGATGGATTCGTACAGCCTTGACCTCGGCGGTTATCTTGATATAGGACTTATGGATACCATGAAGGATTTGATAGTAAACTTTATCGGAGCGGTTATTTTCTCGATTATAGGTTATTTCTATGTTAAAAGCCGCGGAAAAGGCAAATTTGCACAGCGCTTTATACCGCGAATTAAGGCGGAGGATGAGAAATAACAAAAAAGTAGATGAACATTCTGTAAATTTTAATAAAAATTCTTGCATTTTTGAAAAATAACAGTTATAATGTAAAAGTGAAATAAGATGAGGCAGGTGTATCAAGGTTAAATACTGTATATGTCCTGCAAGCGGAGGTATGTTTATGCAAAACAGACTGTTTCAGAATACATTGGCACAGCTTAAAAAGGATGTTAAGCGTGTTATCGGCGTTGTTGATGACACCGATACCATTATCGCGTGCAGTGATGAAACAAAAATCGGCAATGTAATAGATAACATCTTTACTATATTTGATAATACAGGCGAGGTTAAAACCGTAGGAGGCTACAGCTATAAAAAGATAGAAACCTTTAACAAGAACGGTTATGCAATATTCTGCGAGGGGACAGATGATGTTGCACTGAACGCCTGCTCGCTTCTGGGAATTCACTTCCTTACGGTAAAGCAGTATTATGATGAAAAGTACGACCGCAACAGCTTTGTGAAGAATATCATTGTTGACAATATTCTTCCCGGCGATGTGATTTATCGTACAAGAGAGCTGCACCTTACCATAGAGGCAAAGAGAATTGTATATCTTGTGCGTGTGCAAAAGAGTGCGGACAATGCGTCAATGGATATTCTAAAAAATTTATTCCCCGACCGCAATCAGGATTTTGTTATTCATATTGATGAGTGCGACAGCGTGGTTATCAAGGAGTTTAAAAATGATCCTGCCGAGGGAGAAATTCTGCACATCGCACAGAACATAGTAGATACGCTGACGGCTGAGGATATGGCTGCCGTTGCGGTGGGCGTTTCAACAGTGGTAGGCAGCATACAGGATTTGGCACAGGCGTACAGAGAGGCGCGTGTCGCTCTTGAAGTTGGCAAGGTTTTTGATACCGAAAAGAACATCATCAGCTATGACAATCTCGGTATCGGACGTTTGATTTATCAGCTGCCCACAACATTGTGTGAGCTGTTTTTAAACGAGGTGTTTAAAAAAGAGTCCATAAATGTGCTTGACAGTGAAACAATTGGAACGATTCAGAAGTTTTTTGAAAACAACCTTAATGTTTCAGAAACTTCAAGAAAGCTGTTTGTTCACAGAAACACACTTGTATACAGACTTGATAAAATCAAAAAGCTTACGGGACTTGATCTGAGGGAGTTTGACGACGCGATTATATTTAAGGTTGCTATGATGGTTAATAAGTATCTTACTTCAGAGCCGACCAGAATTTAACAAATATAGCGTATTTAAGATATAGCGGGGCTTCGGCTCCGCTTATCTCATATTTTATGGGAATGGTGAACTATGATTGAATTCCGGAATGTTACAAAGGTATATAAGGATACGGGCGTAAACGCCTTGTATAACATTACGACAAAAATAGATGACGGAGAGTTTGTGTTTCTTATCGGAGCCACCGGCGCAGGGAAGAGCACGGTTATAAAGCTGCTCATGCGTGAGGAAAGGGCAGATGACGGAAATGTGCTGGTAAACGGTGTGGACATTGCCGCTCTGCGCGGAGGAAGAATTCCGCAGTACAGGCGCGGTATCGGAGTTGTCTTTCAGGATTTCAGACTTCTGCCGGAGAGAACTGTGTACGAAAATGTTGCCTTTGCTATGCAGGTGGTCGGTAAGCCGAAGAAGGTTGTTGAGCATATAGTGCCGCAGGTGCTGTCACTGGTCGGACTTGAGGACAAGGCAAAGGCAAAGCCGCATCAACTGTCCGGCGGAGAGCAGCAGAGGGTTTCAATGGCACGCGCGCTTGTCAATAATCCGCCGCTGCTGTTGGCAGATGAGCCTACCGGTAATCTTGATCCGGAAACCGCTAAGGAAATCATGGGGCTTCTGGAAAGGATAAATCGTTTGGGTACAACGGTAATCGTTGCAACCCACGCAAAGGAGCTTGTGAACAAAATGAGAAAACGAGTTCTTACACTGGAAAACGGAAGGCTTGTAAGCGATACCGAAAAGGGGGAATACACCATTGTTTAGAGGATTATGGTACTTTCTCCGCGGAGGAGTAAAAAACATATGGCGCAATAAGCTTATGAGTGCCGCGTCCGTCGGAATTGTTGCCGCAAGTCTTGTACTGTTCGGCGTTTTTTTGCTTGCCGAGATAGACATAAATTCGGTTTTGGGCAGCATAGAGGGGCAGTGCGAAATAAATGTTTATATATCCGAGGACGCCGGCGGAAGCAATCTTAACCGTATATATGATGAACTGAGTAAAATTCAGGGCGTTAAAGAGGTACGGTTTTTATCCAAAGAGGAACGTATTGAGCTTGCAAAGCAGACGGCGTATAAGGATCGTGAATATCTGATAGACGATTTGACCGGTGACGATAATCCGCTGAGGGATTCATATGTTCTCTCTGCGGACGATATAGGAATGTCCGGGGAAATCGCTGCCGCAGCTGAAAAGGTACAGGGTGTTGATGAGGTTATAAATCTTCAGCAGATGGTAGACAGAATAAAAACGCTGTCATCGGGACTGCGGCGGACAGGCGGAGTTATTATGATTGTTTTGGCGCTTATCGCAATGTTTATCATAATCAATACAATTAAGCTTGGTCTTATATACCGCGGCCGTGAAATAAGCATAATGAGGTATGTCGGCGCGTCTGACAGTTATATCTGCGGTCCATTTATGGTTGAGGGGCTTATACTCGGCATTGCCGGGGCTGTTATTGCTGCAATTCCTGTATTGTGGGCGTATTCTGTGTTTGCGTCAAAGGCAGGTACGCTGCTTGGTTTTGGATTTATTTCTCTGCCGGATGTTTGGCAGGTATGGCATATATTAGCCGTGTGGTTTCTTGCAATTGGTGCGGGAATAGGTCTTATCGGCAGCGGAATTTCGATTCGCAAATACTTAAAGGCATAGCAGATAAAGAAAGGATATCGGAATATGAAGAAAAAAACCGTAAAAATTGTCGCTATAGTGATAGCGTGTTTATTCTTGTTGGGAATAGCGGCTCCGATTTTGGGAATATTCGTTTTTGCCGCTCCGACAGACGAGAAGTTGCAGAAATACGAAAAAGAAGAAAAGTCAGCTATGGCGCAGATGCAGGAAATTGAAAAAAAGCTTAATGAGGCAGGAGAGCGGATGTATCAGACTCAGCTTTTGCTGTCGGAAACGGATAAACAGCTTGATGAAATCAATAAAGAGCTTGCTGCCGCACAGGAGAAAAAGGACGCACAGATGGAAACATATAAAAAAAGAGTGGCGGCAATCTGTGAAACAGGCGGGACTTCATACATAGAGCTGCTGCTCAGCGCAGGCAGCTTTTCGGATTTTATGGATAAACTTGTGCTTGCGAGGGAACTGGCTGCATATGATAAAAATATACTTGATTCAATGGAGAGCATACAATCTGAGATAGAAAATAAAAAATCTGAGATAGAGGGAATTAAATCAGAGCAGGAGAGCGCAAGGACGGAGTATGAGGCTGCTATGTCGGATTTATATCGGCAGTCGGCTGAGGCGGCGGCATATCTGGAAAATGTGCAGAATGATAAAGCTGCGTATGAGCAGTATCTTAAAGAGAAAGAGGAGGAGGAACGCAAGGCGAAGGAAAGAGCCGGAATACAGTATTCAAACGGAAGCGCCAATGTTGATAAGGTGCCGAATGGTATGTTTATCTGGCCGACAAACGCCTCAAATATAACAAGTGCGTTTTCTCCGAACCGTGTGAATCCTGTTACCGGAGTTTTAAGACCGCATACCGGTACAGATATAGGCGCGTCGTACGGTTCGCCAATATGGGCGGCGCAGGGCGGTACTGTTACTCTTGCGGAATATAACGGCGGCTACGGAAATTGTGTTATTATCGACCACGGAAACGGTGTTTCCACCTTGTACGGACATATGAGCGCAATTTTGGTAAGCCGCGGCGATACGGTTGAACAGGGAATGCAAATCGGCAGAGTCGGCTCAACCGGAAACTCAACAGGACCGCATCTGCATTTTGAGGTTATAATAGACGGAACGGCTGTTGACGCTATGCAGTTTTTTGATTGAGTATAATGTGACGGAAGGAAGTATAGTATATTATGTATATAAAAAAGCCTGTGTTGATAGTGTGTGCGGTTGTGCTTACGGTAGCTGTCGCGTTTTTATCAGTTGTCGCGGTCAATCCGTTTGGGTTTACTCATTTGGGCGATTTTGTAAAGTTTGCTTATGTAAGCCGCCTTGTGGAATCACAATACTATCAGGATGTGGATTCCGGCGATTATGCCAATACCGCACTTGAGGGAGTTGCCGCGGCAACAGGAGATCCGTATACGCGGTATCTTTGGGGTGATTCGGCAAAGGCATATATGGAAAGCATTGACGGAAACTATATGGGTATAGGTATATATATCGAGAACAATACAGAGGAAAACACCATTGATGTTGTTTCGGCTATTGCCGGAAGCCCGGCAGAGGAGGCAGGACTGGTTACCGGTGATAAAATCTTGGCTGTAAACGGAACGGCTTACAGCGGAGAGCAGATGAACGACGCGGTAAATGAAATGCGCGGCGAGGAGGAAACAGAGGTTACTGTTACGGTTTTGCGGAAGTCAAGCGGCGAGTCGGAGGATATAAAGCTTGTACGCAGAGAAATAGATATACCGAATGTTTCTGAAAAAATGATAACTGATGATATAGGCTGCATTACGATTACTCAGTTTACCTCCGGAGTTTCGGCTAAATTTGCAAGCTCATACAGCAAGCTGCTCGGCGAGGGGATGAAGCGTCTGGTTATAGATTTGCGCAACAATCCCGGCGGCTTGGTTGAGGAGGCAGCAGCAATAGCAAATATGTTCATAGATGACGGAAACGTGATAGTATACACAATGGACAAAAAGGGCAAAAGAGTTGATTATCCGGCAACAGGCAATGCAGCAGATATTCCGATAGCTATTCTTGCGAACGGAGGAAGCGCCTCCGCAAGTGAGATTCTGACAGGTGCGCTGAAGGATTATGGTAAGGGTTATCTGATAGGCGAAAAAACCTATGGCAAGGGTATAGTGCAGTCGGTATATGATTTAGGAGAGGATTCGTTGCTGTCCGTTACCGTTGCGCGGTATTATACTCCAAACGGAGTTTGTATACACGGAGAAGGAATAGAGCCTGATGAAACCATAAAGATGGATACCGAAAAATATGCAAGGCTGACCGAACTTCCGTCAGAACAGGATGAGCAGCTGCAGGCAGCAATAAAGTATCTGAGCAAGTGATATGCATAGGGATTCTTTCGGAGCGGAAGAAAAAGACAGGAATATTAAAGAAGCTGTTTAAACCTGTTGAGCTGTGCGGTGTATTTGAGGATTCGATAAGACTTGCGGCTGCGGAATTTGTCTATACGGCAGAGGAAATCTCAAAGCTGCCGCGGTTTTATTACAGATTTCTGTGTGAAATCGGGATGCGAAAGCTAAAAAAAGCCGGCGCGGAAAAGGTCTTTCTGACAAAGGGATGTAAAGCGGACTATAACTGCTGCGATTTTGAGGACAGCGGAATTCCGGCGGAGCGTTTCGGTGATGCGGTATGCTTTGCCGCCGATTATATAGGCAGCGAGGCATTAAAAGGCACCGCTTGTATCAAAGACAGGGAATTAAGCCTTACGGATTATCATACGCTGTCGGCGATATGCCGCAGAGTCCGGTATATAAAAATTCTTACCGACAACATAGCGACGGCAGAAAAAACAGCCGAAAAGCTATATGACGAATACGGGGTTTTTCCGGAAATACTTGAATACTCGGAAAAAGTCCCAAATGATGCGCTGTTGACTGCGGACGCAGATAACAGAACGATAAGACTCGGCAGGGGAATTACGATTGACGGCGCTGAGGCTGAACTTGATTTGCACGGATATGATGCGGATAAACAGAAAATTTTGGCTTATATAAAGGAAAAGGGTGTAAAATTAAAGTATAAATCGTGGCTTGCAGGTAAAAACCGGTTGACAAGATAAAAAACTTAGATTATAATAATTAGATGTTGTGTGTTTAGGCACAGAAAATGGAGGTTGCTGAAATGAACAGGAAAATAACACTTACCGCTGACGGTTTAAAAAAGCTTGAGGACGAGCTGGAGTATTTAAAAACCAAAAAGCGTAAAGAGGTTTCGGAAAAAATAAAGGTTGCACTCGGCTTTGGTGACTTGTCGGAGAACTCTGAGTATGATGAGGCGAAAAACGAACAGGCTCAGGTCGAAATCAGAATAAACGAACTTGAAAATATGCTCAAAAATGTTACGGTTATCGAAGCGGATGAAATTGACAGAACGCGCGTTGGTATCGGTACAAGAGTAAAGATTCTGGATGTAGAGTTTGACGAAGCGGAATGGTATACGGTTGTCGGTTCCACCGAGGCAGATCCAAGCAATGAGGACGAGAGAACTATATCCAACGAATGTCCTTTGTTTCTTGCAATAAAGGGAAAGAGCGCAGGTGAAACAGCTAAGATTGAAACTCCTGACGGCGTTATTGAATATAAGATACTTGCGATTGAATAAATTTGTTTTAAGAGAGGGTTAGGATATGAGCGAACAGAAGCAAAGCGGCGGACAGGTTTCAGCCGAAAAGGAATTGAATGAGGTTTTAAAGATTCGCAGAGAAAAGCTTGCGGCGCTGCAGGAGGAGGACGAAAATCCTTATGCAGTGACTAAGTTTGATGTGGAAAACCACGCGGCGGATATTGCCGATAACTATGACACTTATGAGGGCAAAATTGTTGTCCTTGCCGGCAGACTTATGTCAAAGCGTGTTATGGGCAAAATGTCATTTGCGGATCTGCGCGACAGCACAGGCAAAATTCAGCTTTGCGTTAAGCGTGACGAAATGGGCGAAGAACCGTATAAAAAGTATAAAAAGCTTGATATAGGCGATATTGTGGGCGTTAAGGGTGAAGTCTTTAAAACTCAAAAGGGCGAGATTTCAGTGCGTACCTCAGAGGTAATACTTTTAAGTAAGTCACTGCGTCCCCTGCCGGAAAAATTCCACGGACTGACCAATCAGGATTTGCGTTATCGTCAGAGATATGTTGACCTTATCATGAATGCTGAAGTAAAGGAAACATTTGTAAAGCGTTCAAAAATTATTGCTGCAATACGCAGCTATCTGAATAAAAATGAATTTCTTGAGGTTGAAACTCCTATGCTTGTCGCAAATGCAGGCGGAGCTGCCGCAAGACCGTTTGAAACACATTTTAATGCACTGAATGAGGATTTTAAGCTGCGTATTTCATTGGAGCTTTATCTGAAGCGCCTCATTGTCGGAGGCTTTGACCGTGTATATGAGATAGGACGTGTTTTCAGAAACGAGGGACTTGATACACGCCACAATCCCGAATTTACGCTTATGGAGCTGTATCAGGCATACACCGATTATCACGGCATGATGGATTTGACAGAAAATCTCTACAGACATGTCGCACAAGAGGTGCTCGGCACAACAAAGATTGTCTATAACGGAATTGAAATGGATTTGGGAAAGCCGTTTGAGCGTATTACTATGCTTGATGCGGTAAAGAAGTATTCAGGTGTTGACTTTAATGAAATCAAGACTCTTGAGGAGGCCCGTGCTGCTGCAAAGGAACATAACATAGAGTATGAGGACAGACACAAGAAGGGTGATATTCTTAATTTATTCTTTGAGGAATATGTTGAGGAGCACCTTATACAGCCGACATTTGTAATGGATCATCCGATTGAGATTTCGCCGCTTACAAAGAAAAAACCGGAAAATCCGGAATATGTTGAGCGGTTTGAGTTCTTTATGAACGGATGGGAAATGGCAAATGCATATTCTGAGCTTAACGATCCTATAGACCAGAGAGAACGTTTCAAGGCACAGGAGGAACAGCTTGCACAGGGGGATGAGGAAGCCAACACCACAGACGAAGATTTTATGAATGCATTGGAAATCGGTATGCCTCCTACGGGCGGAATCGGATTCGGAATAGACCGTATGTGTATGCTGCTTACGGATTCTCCGGCTATAAGGGATGTACTGCTTTTCCCGACAATGAAGTCCTTAGATGGTGTAAATAAGAAAAATGATGTAAATAAT
>CAJLFL010000056.1 GCA_905205855.1 uncultured Eubacteriales bacterium
AAGCTTTTTTTCAAGCCAGGCTTCAAATTTTGACGGTTCCTGTTTTACAGGTTCTCCGTCATCATCAACGTCAAAAAACTGAGCCGAAAACATTAAGGCTTTGACGCCGATAATCATTGAGTCAAAAAAACCTACACATCCGCGTATAATGGGAAGCTTGACAAATTTGCCTGAGCGGATTTTACCGAGAGGCTGTTTGTCAACGGTTATTTCGCCGTCGGGTTTTCTGACAGCTGTTGCTATTAAATGAGGACCACGCATCATTACGCCTTCCATGACTGCCTGACCGCCGATGGAGGTTTTGTGTACGATTCCCACTGTATTCTTTTTGTCATTCATTTAGGCTGCACCTGCTTTCTTAGATATCAATTATAGCATATGCGGAGAGAATAAGCAATAAAAACTTATAAAAAGCGGCTGATTTTGTTGTTTGCGTAATATATGCAAAGACCGGTAAAAAGTCCGGTTATCAATCCGGAGAGTATCAGAACGGGCAGATACCAGAATACAGCTGTGCTCTGAGTGATCAAAGCAGCACAAATAAGCTGAAAGAAATTGTGAAAAATACCGCCGAAAGCGCTGATTGCCCATACACGGTTTTCCCCTATTACTCGAAGGAGCAGAAGCTCTGTCAAAAGACTGCCTGTGCCGCCGGCAAGACTGTAAAGCAAAACAGATGGGTTTCCTATTGCAAATGCGCCGAGCAATATACGTGATATAAGAATCATAAATGCTTCGGGTGCGGATAAATTAAGCAGGGCAAACAGGGTAATTATGTTGGAAAGTCCGGGTTTGATTCCGGGAACGGGGATAAGAGTCGGCAGCTGTGCTTCGGCAACAAAAATCGTAAGTGCGGCTGCGGTAAGAATTCCGTCAAATACAAGGCGTTTTGTTTTGTTCATAATTAACCTCCGTGTTCTATCTGCTGACAGTATCGGCGCTGTTGAGGCTGTTATCCGTGATTTTTATTATGACATGATTCGGCAGACAAACGATCGGAGCTGTGCCGTTTTTGATTTTTCCTTGTTTTACGCAAAGCTTGTCCGGGCATGAGGCAGATTTTACGGATATGCCGTCATGCTCTGCAAGAATAATATTTTCTTCTTTTCCGTCCTCTGATTTAACGGTAAATTTCTCGGCATCAACGAGAACTGAGAGATTTATTGTTTTTATAAGAGATCCGTCTTTGTAAATCTCTGCGGTTTTTGATTTTGGATTAAAGCTTTTAAAAGCGAATATGCAGCATATGCAAATCAATGCTGTTGATAACAGTATATATATTATTTGTTTTGTTTTCATAAAGAATTACTCCACCGAAATTTATGGTTAAATTATACAAAAAAGCTTTTTGCAACAGATAAAAAACTACCGTTACTACTGAATCATACATATTTTTATTTTTTTTGTCAAGTTTTTGCCTGAAATGCTTGTTTTTTTTCTTATGTTTATGGTATACTTAATTGTAGCATAATTGTATTGTAAAAAAACTTTAACATTTTGAAAGAGGGCTTTGGGTGTATGAACTACACAATGCTGACCGACTTTTATGAAATAACAATGGCAAACGGTTATTTTAAAGAGGGCATGAGAGATAAAATAGCATATTTTGATATGTACTTCAGACAGGCTCCGGATGAAGCAGGATTTGCAATCATGGCAGGGGTTGAACAGCTTATAGATTATCTTAAAAATCTTAAATTTGATGAAAACGATATAGAGTATCTGCGTTCAAAAAATATGTTTGACGAGAACTTTCTTGATTATCTTAAAAACTTTAAATTCTGCTGTGACGTATGGGCAATTCCGGAGGGAACGCCGATTTTTCCGAACGAACCTATTGTGACGGTTCGCGGCCCTTTGGTACAGGCTCAGTTTTTGGAAACAATGATACTGCTTACGGTAAACCATCAAAGCCTTATAGCGACAAAAAGCAATCGTATAGTACGTGCGGCAGGCGATATTCCGGTAATGGAATTCGGCTCAAGGCGCGCACAGGGATATGACGGCGCGATTTACGGTGCAAGAGCAGCTTATATCGGCGGCGTTGCAGGGACGGCGTGCACAATATCCGATCAGCTTTTCGGAGTTCCCGCACTCGGAACAATGGCACACAGCTGGGTACAGGCATTTGACAGTGAGTACGAGGCTTTTGCCGCATATGCAAAAGCCTATCCGCAAAACTGCACTCTGCTTATTGATACTTATAATGTTTTAAAGAGCGGATTGCCTAATGCGATAAAGGTCTTTGACGAAATTTTAAAGCCTATGGGCATTACCAAATGCGGAGTCAGAATTGACAGCGGAGATATAACATATCTGACCAAAAAGTGCCGCAAAATTCTTGATGAAGCAGGTTGGGAGAGCGCACAGATTGTAGTTTCAAATTCTTTGGATGAGTACATTATACGCGATATATTGCAGCAAGGCGCAAAGATAGATTCATTCGGCGTGGGAGAAAGACTTATAACCTCAAAGTCTGAGCCTGTTTTCGGCGGTGTATACAAGATGGTTGCTGTGGAGGAAAACGGCGAAATACTGCCGAAAATAAAAATAAGTGAAAACGTTATAAAAATCACCACACCATATTTCAAAAAGGTTTACCGGCTGTACTCTAGGGAAACCGGAATGGCTATAGCAGATGTACTTACGACAAGGGATGAGATAATAGATGACAGCAAGCCTTATGAGATATTTGATCCCAGAAACACATGGAAACGCAAAATAGTAACAGGATTTACGGCAAAGGAACTTCAGATTCCGATTTTTGTAAACGGCGAGTGTGTATATGAATCACCATCGCTTAAAGAAATTAAGAGTTACTGCAAGGAGCAGCTCCTTACCATATGGGATGAGGTAAAGCGCTTTGAGAATCCGCACGAGTATTATGTCGATATGTCACAAAAGCTTTGGAATATAAGATATGATTTGCTTGCTGCACATAACTGCTGAGAATTATTTAATCAATATAAATATTTAGAAAAACGAAAGGATTGGTGTAAATATGGACAGCGCAATAGAATCCTATAATTTAGGACGTCTTGGCGTTATCGGAATGAAAGGCTGCGAGGAGATGACTTATAAAATAAATGAGCATCTCAGAAAGTTTAATGAGGAAAAGGAAAATCATATTGATTCGTTTGTGATTCCGATAAATTGTCCGAGATTCGGAACAGGTGAAGCAAAAGCAATGATTCTCCATTCAATTCGTACATACGATATATATATCGTAATGGATGCGTTTAACTATAACGTAACGTACAATATGTACGGAAAAGAACATCCGATGAGTCCGGATGACCATTATCAGGATTTAAAGCGTATTATTGCTGCAATGGGCGGCAAGGCAAAGCGTATAACCGTTATTATGCCCATGCTTTACGAGGGCCGTCAGCATAAGCGTGTGGCGCGTGAATCTTTGGATTGTGCAATGGCGCTGCAGGAACTTGTAAATATGGGTGTTGATAATATTATTACCTTTGACGCGCATGATCCGAGAGTCCAGAATGCTGTACCGCTCAGCGGATTTGAGAATGTTCATGCAACCTATCAGATGATAAAGGCGTGCCTGAGATATGATGAGCATATCATGCTGGACAAAGAAAACACAATGATAATTTCTCCGGATGAGGGCGCTGTCGGAAGATGTATGTATTACTCATCCGTTCTTGGTATGGATTTGGGTATGTTTTATAAGCGCCGTGATTATTCAACAATAGTTGACGGCAAAAATCCAATCGTTGCACACGAGTTTTTGGGTAACGACCTGACAGGTAAGGATGTTATTGTAGTTGATGATATGATAGCATCAGGAGATTCAATGGTTGACGTTGCAAGAGAACTTAAAAAGCGTAAGGCGCGCAGAGTGCTTGTGTTCTCTACATTCGGACTGTTTACAGAGGGAGCGGAGAAGTTTAACAAGGCATATGCAGACGGCTTGATAGATGCTGTTTTTACGACCAATCTTGTTTACCGTTCGCCGGAGCTTTTGGCTGCGCCGTGGTATCACGAGGTTGATATGTCAAAATATATTGCGCTGCTTATACAGACTCTTAATGAAGAAAAATCAATAAGCGAGCTTTTGACTCCGATTTCCAGAATCGAGAAAATATTAAATAAATACAGGAATAAATAATGAAAAAAACCGTAATGATCAGTGCCGAAGAATCCGCGGCACAAAAGGAATATATACAAAAGGTACGGGTTTTAAACAGTGCCGCTGCAAAAAAACCGTTGGCATTCATAGAAACATACGGATGCCAGCAGAATTCTAGCGACTCTGAAAGAATTAAAGGAATGTTAAATGATATGGGCTTTGACTTCTGTGATAATACACAGGACGCCGATCTTGTTTTATATAATACCTGTGCCGTACGTGAAAATGCTGAACTTAGAGTTTTTGGCAATATCGGGGCACTTAAACATCAAAAGCGCAGAAAGCCGGATATGATTATCGGTGTTTGCGGCTGCATGATGCAGCAGGAGCATATAGCTGAAACCGTAAAGAAAAAGTATCCGCATGTAAGCCTTGTTTTCGGAACCCATGCTTTACACAGATTCCCGGAGCTTTTATATGGAGCAATGAATAATCAAAGGGTATTTGATGTCCATAATGAGGACGGAACAATATCAGAGGATATATCCTACAAGCGCGACGAGCCGCCGCTTGCACGTATACCTATTATGTACGGATGCAATAACTTTTGCACATATTGTGTTGTGCCCTACGTAAGGGGCAGGGAACGCAGCAGAGCGGCAGAAAACATAATTGAGGATGTCAGGGATGTTGCAAAGAACGGATACAAAGAGATTATGCTGCTCGGACAGAATGTAAACTCTTATAAGTCGGATGACGGAATAAGCTTTCCTCAGCTTTTGCGGATGGTCTGCAGGGTTGATGGAATAGAGCGTGTAAGGTTTATGACGTCGCATCCAAAGGATTTATCAGACGAACTGATAGACGCGATGGCTGAGGAACCGAAAATCTGCAAGCAGCTTCATCTGCCTGTTCAGTCAGGCTCAGATCGTGTACTAAAGCTTATGAACAGAAAATATACACGTGCAGCTTATATGGAACTTGTGAAAAAAGTAAAATCGCGTATACCGGATATTGTTTTGACAACCGACATAATAGTAGGTTTCCCCGGAGAAACCGATGAGGATTTTGAGCAAACTCTTGATATACTGCGCGAGGTAGAATACGATACGATATTTTCTTTCATATATTCAAAACGCGTCGGAACTCCGGCGGCAAGTATGCCGGACGTGATGACTGAGGAACAAAAGCATCATAATTTTGACAGGATGCTTGAGGTTCAGAATGAGATTTCCGGGCGTAAGAATGACGAATATCTCGGCAGAACAGAGCTTGTTCTGGCTGAGGGGGTAAGCAAAAATAATGCGGAGGCATTGACCGGACGAACAGAGGGCGGAAAAGTTGTTAATTTTCCAGGTGGAAAATCTTTAATAGGAAGCTTTGTAAAGGTTAAAATAACTCAGTGCCGGACGTGGTCTTTGTTTGGAGAGATTACAGAATAAATTAAACGGAGGATTTAAATGAGTAAGGAAAAAATATTTGAAAAAGCGAAAGAAATAGGTGAGCTGATAACGCACAGTGATGAAAAGGCAAGAGCGGCAGAGGCTAATCGCGCTTTGACCGCAGACACGGCAGCTATTGACCTCATAAACGGATATAATGACAAAAGACAAAAGAAAATGGCTGAATTTGCGGATAAGCAGCCGACCGCTGAGGAGGCACAGCAGGTAAACGAGTATCTGCAGGGCGAGTTTAATAAAATAGCTGAGAATCCTGTAATACGTGAGTATATTGAGGCGAACAAAGCCTTTGAGGATATGCTGAATCAGATGGATCAGATTATAAAAGGCTCGATTTCGGGCGGACACAGCTGCGGCGGTTCGTGCTCGTCATGCTCAGGCTGCCACTGATATAAAAGGCAGCTTCAGAAAACAGAGCAGACCGCTCTGCTCTGGTGTTTAATCTCCAAAGGAGTTGTATCAAAATGAATTTTATTTTGATACAGCTCCTTGAAACGTATAAGTAATATTATGAAAGAGGTAATAAAAATGCAGATGCCGGACAGAGAAGCGCTTACGCCGATGATGCAGCAATATTTTGATGTAAAAGAAAAGTATATGGATTGTATACTTTTATATCGTTTAGGCGACTTTTATGAAATGTTCTTTGATGATGCACTTACTGCGTCAAGGGTGCTTGATATTACATTAACCGGCAGAAACTGCGGACTTGAAGAAAAAGCGCCCATGTGCGGCGTTCCGTTTCATGCAGTGGACGGATATGTGGCAAAGCTGGTGGCAAACGGGTATTCCGCCGCGATATGTGAGCAGGCAGAGGATACGGCAACGGCAAAGGGAATTGTAAAAAGAGAAGTTATACGTGTAGTTACTCCGGGTACAATTATGGATACTTCTGCGCTCGATGCCGAGAAAAACAACTATCTATGTGCAGTATCTGCAAGCGAAAACGGCGCAGGGGCGGCTTTTGTTGACATTACCACAGGCGAATGCTCTGCCATAGAATTTCCGCATAAGGATTATGAAATAGACCTTTTGGGTGAGTCGGCAAAATATATGCCGTCTGAGGTACTTGTGAATTTAAGGTGTATGGAAAATACCGCTCTTGTTGATGAAATAAGAGATAAGACGCACGGCATAGTCAGAAGTTATTACGAATGGGCATTTGAGCCTGACGAGGCGCAGAAAAAGACAATACTTCAGTTCGGAAGCCTCAGTGAGGCAGGACTTGAGGATAAGCCAAACTGCGTATCGGCGATAGGCGCAATGCTTTTATATCTTGAAGAAACCCAAAAAACCGATTTGAAAAACCTTAAAAGCGTTGAGGTTACAAAAGACGGAACGCGTATGCAGCTTGATATATATACACTGCGTAATCTTGAAATAATGGAAACTCTGCGTGACAGAAGCAGCAGAGGAAGTCTTTTGCATACATTAAACAAAACCGGTACGCCAATGGGGTCAAGATTGCTGCGGAAATGGATAACATCACCGCTGACAAATTGTGCAATGATTCAGAACCGTCATGTCGCGGTTGATGAGCTTTATAAAGATCCGATTTTAAGGGCAGAGGTGTCGGAGGCGCTTAAAAATATAACCGATATGGAAAGGCTTATAAACCGTATTGTTTATAAAAATGCTGCTTGCGGTGATCTTACAGGTTTAAAAAAATCTCTTGCACAGCTGCCAAAGCTTGCGGATTGTCTTAAAAATGTAAAGTCAAGACTTTTAAGGCAATGTTTAAGGGATATGGATTTGCTTGAGGATGTTTGCAAACTGATTGACGATACGATAGACGAAGATGCACCGGCAACGCTCAGAAACGGCGGACTTATCAGAAAAGGCTCAAATGAAGAACTTGAAAAGGTAAGAAATTTAAGAGATAACGGAACGGCTGTTTTAAATCAGCTTGTAGAAAAGGAAAAAGAAAAAACAGGGATAAAGCTGCTGAAACTTGGCTATAACAAGGTGTTTGGTTATTATGTGGAAACAACAAAACAGTATGCGGATATTATACCTGATTATTTTATAAGAAAGCAAACTCTTGCAAACGGCGAGAGATATATAACGCCTGAACTTAAAGAGGTTGAGGAGGCAGTCCTTGACGCAAGTACAAAGGCAATAGATATGGAATATGAGCTGTTCTGCCAGATACGTGACAGGGTTGCACAGAATTATGAAAGAATAAGAAGCAGTGCCGAAGCGGTCGCTGAAATTGACGTTATATGTTCATTTGCCGAAACAGCCGAAAAGAATGGCTATACCATGCCGAAGGTGGATATGGGCGGCAGAATATACATAAAGGACGGACGGCATCCTGTGGTCGAAAGACTTAACCGTACGTCAAGATTCATTCCGAATGATGTCATATTGGACAGCGGAGAAAATCAGATTGCGATTATAACCGGCCCTAACATGGCAGGTAAATCAACATATATGAGGCAGACTGCTCTGATTGTTTTGATGGCGCAGATAGGAAGTTTTGTTCCTGCGGCTGAGGCGGAAATAGGAATAGTTGACAGAATATTTACAAGAGTCGGCGCATCTGACGATTTGTCATCAGGGCAGAGTACATTTATGGTAGAGATGAACGAGGTTGCATATATTCTGGATAATGCGACAAATCAAAGCCTTGTGATTCTTGACGAAATAGGCAGAGGTACCAGTACATTTGACGGACTTGGAATTGCATGGGCTGTGGTGGAGTATATTGCCGATACCAAAAAGTGCGGTGCAAAGACAATGTTTGCAACGCATTATCATGAACTGACGCAGCTTGAGGATAAAATTCCGAATGTCAAAAACTATTGCATAGCTGTAAAAAAACGCGGTGACAGTATAAGCTTTTTAAGAAAAATTATACGCGGCGGAGCGGATGAAAGCTATGGAGTAGATGTTGCGGCGCTTGCAGGAGTGAAAAAGTCAGTCGTAAACCGTGCAAGAGAGATAGTGGCTTCACTTGAGAGCGAGGATCCGAAAGAGGTGCGCGAGGCAAAAATAAAAACCGGAATAACAGAAAGCCGCACAGACGACAGTCAGATTGACTTCTTTGCTGCGGAGGAGGATCCTGTTTTAGAGGAGCTTAAAGGACTTGACTTAAATATTATGACTCCGGTTGAGGCGCTTACAAGACTCTATGATTTACAGGCAAAGGCGAAAAACAGGTAGTTAATTACGAGGTACTTTGTAAGAAGTAAAAACACAGGCGATTTTGAGTAATTGCCGAGTATTTTATGCAGCGAAGGCGAAAATCAGTTGATTAAATTAAGTCACTGGTTAGTCGCTTTCGGCTAAGAGGGCGGTAAGGATGAATGAGATAAAAGTATTATCCGGTACGGTTGCCGATAAAATTGCGGCGGGAGAGGTTGCCGAAAGACCATCGGCGGTTGTAAAAGAACTTGTTGAAAATGCAGTGGATGCGGGTGCGGATAAGATTACTGTTGAAATAAAAAAAGGCGGAATAGAGTATATAAGAATAGAAGATAACGGCTGCGGAATTCCGGCAGAACAAGCAGAAACCGCATTTTTGCGTCATGCAACAAGCAAATTAAGACAAATAGATGACCTATACAGTATTCATACTATGGGATTTCGTGGTGAGGCACTGGCGAGCATCTGCGCTGTTGCGGAGGTCGAAATGATAACCAGAACCGCAGATGAGGAGGAAGGTCTGTATTTGCTGATGTCACATGGTAAGCCTTGTGACAGACAGTCAATGCCGTGCGGCTGCGGTACGACCATGATTGTAAAGAGCCTGTTTGCGAATGTTCCTGCCAGAATGAAGTTTTTAAAGAAGGATTCAACCGAGGCGGGTTATGTTGCCGATCTTTTGGGAAGAATTGCGTTATCGCGTCCGGATATTGCATTTAACTATATTTGTGACGGTAAAGAAATATTTGCCACAAACGGCGACGGCTCACTTAAAAACACAGTGCTGAGAATTTACGGACTTGACCACGCACGTGCTGTAAGCGAGGTTGATTATACAGAGGATAATATACGTATAAGCGGCGTAATAGGCAAGCCGGAGCTTGCCAGAGGGAACAGAACGCGGCAGACCTTGTTTGTAAACGGAAGGTATGTGAAAAATCATGTTGCGGCAAAGGTGGTAGAGGAGGCATACCGTAATACGATAATGATAGGAAGATTTCCGTTTTTTGTGCTTAATATTATTATGCCGCCGGAACTGGTGGATGTGAATGTTCATCCTGCAAAAACCGAAATAAAATTTGCAAATGAAAAGCAAATATATGATGTATGCTATCATGCGGTGCGTAATGCGATATATTCATCACAGGAAAGCGAGCAATCGGAAGTATACCAAAAGGCGGAATCTGACGGAAAAACTTCTGCACCGGTATTTAAAGCGCAAAGACCGCAGGAAATTCAAAGCAGAGAACCGCAGCGTGTTTCGCCGAAGGTTGTTCGTGAATATCTTGAAAATACAATGCCGGAAAAAGCTGCATTTTCTGCGCCTGAAAAAGCTGAAAGGACTGAATATACAGCTGAGAAAAGCATAAATCCGGCAGAACTTCTTGATATGATATTAAGCAGTGACGAAGAAAAACAGACAGAAGAAAAAAACGAGAATAAAGCTGCTGATGTATGCGAGCAAATGGAAATCAGTGAAACCGCAGCTATTCCGGAACTTGAAAAAACTCCGGAGTTTAAGATAGTCGGACAGGTTTTTGATACATATGTTATTTATCAGCGCGGTGATGAAATGTTTATGATAGATCAGCATGCCGCGCACGAAAGAT
>CAJLFL010000057.1 GCA_905205855.1 uncultured Eubacteriales bacterium
CACCTTTGATAAATTTAATGCTCATTTCTTCAACATATGTGTAAATATCTGCGCTGAGAGCCGCCATTTCTTCGCTCTCATCCTGCGCTGCACTTAATCCCTCAGGAATTTTTTTGCTTCTTACTCCTTCTACATTTTCCGACCACAGCTTAAAGCCATCAACCTGCTGAGGAAATTCGTAGTATTGCTCTAAATACTCCGGAGCCTGTTTAAGTCCGGGCGCCTGTGAGGTTGCACGGCAGTTAAGTCCCAGTGCTTCGTTTATACTCAACCCCTCCGGATTATGCAGAATTTCATCAGTATATACCGGCTTGCCGTCTACCATATTATACGACTTACCCTCCACACCGAAGTTTACTAAATAATAGCCCTCGTCACTGTAGAAATAATCTGCCCACTTTGTTGCGGTAACAGGATCCTTGCAGGCGGTCGTAATCGTCAGATAACGGCTGTTTACATCGCCCTCAAAGAAATAAAAGTTATTTTTATCTCCTTTGTTCTTTACCGGATACGGCGCGCAAACCAGGTTATAGCTTGGATTTTCTGTTTGCATCTGCTTTAAATATCTGCCCATTGAGCTTCCCAAATATCCGGGAACGGCACCGGATTTACCGTTTGTTATGTTAGCATCAACCGCCGTACCCTTATTGGTTGAAAAGTCCTGATCCAACAGTCCGTCCTTATACCATTGATTCAGCAGTGCCAAATACTCTTTATAGCCTTGCTCCAGCGGTCCGTATTTTATTTTGTTTCCGTCAACATACAGACCTTTTCCTATATTAAACGCACCGTTGAATGCGTCACTTGAACCGATATAGAACTGTATTGTTCCGGTCAGTGGAACAGACGCGCCTTTTTTCTCCTTAAAGGCTTTAAGAGCTGTCGTCCATTCGTCAATCGTTTCAGGAACATCAAGTCCAAGGTCGTCCAGCCAGTCCTTGCGAATCATCAGTCCGCCAAAGGTTCTGTAGTTTCCTACGTTAAAGCACGGGAATGAAAAATATGAACCAGAGTCCGTTTTGCTTCCCTTATCATATATTTGCGACAGTTCACTGCCGTCCGAAACTCTCTTTTTAAAGTTCGGCGCATACTCGTCTATATAATCGTTCAATTCAATTATTACACCGTCATCTATTGCTTTCTGAACGCCGCCCTGGTAATTAACCCAGTTGTATTCTACCATATCCGGCAAATCTCTTGAGGCAATCATAAGATTAAACTGTTCTGCCTCCTGACCGAGTGCAGGATGAATAAAGTCTATGTGTATTCCGCTGTCCTTTTCGCGCTGCTGATACATTGCAACCTCATTATAATTCTGAATTCTTGTTGCAATATTTGAATTCATCGGTACCCAATATGTAAACGAATTTGCCTGCTCGGCAGGCTCTGCTGTTTTGCTGCCCCCGCAGCCCGTCAGTCCGACAGCCGACACCGTAAGCGCCGCCGCCAGCATTGATGCCATAACCTTTTTGTTCATGATAAAACCTCCTGTTATTTTATTTAACAATCTTTATTTTTCAAATCTACTTCTAACCCTTGACCGCACCAATCATTATTCCCTTTACAAAATACTTTTGTATAAACGGGTATACAAACAAAATCGGTACCGTTGCAACCATTATTGTCGCGTATTTTATGCTCTCGCCTATCATATACTGATCCCCGGCAGAGGCTGACGCTCCCATTCCGCTTGTATCATTCATAAGCAGAACTTCTCGCAGAATCAGCTGCAGCGGATATTTTGCCCTGTCTCTGATATACAGCATTGCATTAAACCATGAGTTCCACTGCGCTACACCGTAAAACAATATCATTACCGCTATAATCGGCATGGAAAGCGGCAGTATAATTCTAAACAGCACCGTAATATCATTTGCCCCGTCTATCTTTGCCGCCTCCTCCAGACTGTCCGGAAGTGACTCAAAATTCGACTTCATAATCATCATGTTATATGTACTGATTGCCGTCGGCAAAATGAGCGCCCACAATGTATCTCCGAGGTTTAACCATTTATAGACCATCAAATACGTCGGTATCATTCCTCCGCCGAAAAACATTGTAAATACCATCAGATACGTCATTGCTTTTCTGATTGCAAACTGCTTGCGCGTAATTAAAAACGCCGCTATGGATGTCATCAAAACGCTTATTACCGTTCCGGAAATCACGACTATAATTGTTGTACGATACCCGGACAGAATATTCGGATTGGAAAACACCGCCTCATATGCCGCAAGGCTGAAGCCCTTTGGCGTAAGCATCATTCCTCTGCTTCCCATCAGCTGACCGCTGTCCGAAAACGAACACATTGCCACATAATAGAGCGGATATAATGTTATAAAGACAAGCAGCAGCATAAATATAACGTTTAATACATCAAATACTATTTCTCCTACACTTCTTTTTTGTACCATTATCTTCCCCTCCTTAAAACAATGATGTTTCGCTGAACTTGGCCGAAAGCCTGTTGGCAAGCAGCAGCATAACCACGTTGATAAGTGACTGGAACAAACCGACCGCCGCACTGTAGCCGTATCGGCTTCCTCCTATACCCATTCTGTATACATATGACGATATTACATCTGCCACATTGTATGTAGACGGTGAATACAGCAATATAATCTTTTCGTATCCGACAGATAATACCTGTCCAAGACGCATAATCAGCATAATCATTATTGTCGGCAGTATTCCCGGCAGGGTTACATGCCACAGCTGCTTAAAGCGTCCGGCGCCGTCTATTGTTGCCGCCTCGTAAAGCTGTGCGTCTACTCCGGTCAGTGCGGCAAGATAAATTATGCTGTTCCAGCCGAACGACTGCCATACGTTTGTTCCGACAAATATCGACCTGAACCATTTCGGCGATGCAAGATAATTCATATTCTGTCCGCCCAATGTTTCTATAAGCTTACTTATGATTCCGTCCGTACTGAAAAAGTCTGTAATCATACCGCAGATAACCACCATAGATATAAAATGCGGCAGATATGTAACTGTCTGAACTGTCTTTTTGAACCATTTTCCGCGCAGTTCGTTCAGCATAAGTGCAAATATAATCGGCAGCGGAAAACCGAACAATATATCCGCAAAACTGATTATAAACGTATTTGCCAGCGTTCTGGTGAAGTATATGCTTTTGAAAAATTCCTGAAAATATTGAAATCCTACCCATTTACTCTGCAATATTCCCTGACCTATATTGTATTGCTTAAACGCTATTACCAGTCCAAACATAGGTCCGTACATAAACAGCGCATAAAACGCTATAACCGGTATTGCAAGCAAATACAGGTATCTGTTTTTTATCAGCTCTTTTTTGATTCGCACCGGCAGTGATTCTTTTTTGATTGGTCTTTCGGCTTTTACAACGGCTGTTCCGCCTGCGGCTTCTTTCCTCATTTCCTTTACCTCGCTCTTTCTTTTATAAGCCTTTGTATGCACTGCATACCTCGTTTTATAACTCAGATGTATTTATCTCAGCCTTATGAAACGTAATATAATTGTTATTATGAAAGCTGTCTGCGCCGTGAAATGCAGTTCTTGACGCAATCAGCAGCTTGTCACCCTCAATAATAAATGAAGGATATTGAAAGCCCGTGCTTTGAGAATCATATTTTCTGCCGTCAATTACATCACTGTGCAGCTGCCAGCTTTCCAAATCGGATGACGTATAGACAGAAAGAACATTTCGCATAGGCGGATTGTTTCCGACTGCAACATATGTTCCGTCATTCTTTTGCTGAATCTCAAATTTTGTATGTGCCGCGGGCAGCTTAACGGTCTTATAATACGTTAAGCGTTCACCGTCTGCCGAAGCCTTTAGCACTATTGCTTCATTGCTTTTATAACGGAGAATATTCAATATTTCTCCGTCAGGCGAGCAAACCAGATTTCCCTCGATTGCGTCAATTTCGGAATCGTTCCAAAGCTCCGACACCGTCCAGCTTTCCGGATTCATTAAATCAGCATCCTCAGATACGGAAAGTACCGCGGATGCAAAGCCGCCCTTTCCCCAGGCACCGTACTCCAAAGAAGTATACATTCTTCCGCCTGTATGAAGTATAGTGCAGGGTGCGCGATGCCAGCCGCGTCCGGTACAACCTGCTCCTCTTAACAGCACCTTAGTCTCTGACCACGTTTTACCCTCATCTGTGCTTTTGCCGATTAAAAGGTCACCGTATTCGGTAGACATGGCAAGCATATACAAATCATCCTTATGAACAAAAAGCTTTCCCCAAAAACATGGCATAAGCTCTGTGACATAGCTCCAGCTATTTCCATCATCATCCGAACGGAATATAAGCGTCAGATTTTGCGGCGCCATCTGTGCATACAGATCACACGAAATCAGCAAGCCGCCGCTTTTCAGACGTACAATGGACGGACTGCACAAGAACTGTCCCGAAAACTCATACTGTCCGTCTTTGGGATGCAGATAGTTTACCGCCGTCCACGGAATATCTCCGGTCAAAAACTTTCTTTCACAGCTTCGGTTTCCGTTTTTATCCTCAGCATAAATTATATACTCGCTGTTTTCCTCCAGACCGTCCAGAACAGTATATGGGCTTTCAGCCTTGATACTCTCCCATTTGCCCTGCTCATCCCACAGCTTTCGCCAAAACAGCTTAACCCCGTCAGTACTGCCGGCAAGAGCCGCCTCCGCACCGTTACGGTGCGGAATAAGGCGGCAAACGTACGGTGAATTTATTTTGTCCTGTTTATCGGGCGGCAAATACGGTCTGTGATTCCACTGCACATATCCTCTCATATATAAATTATCTCTCCCTTTGTTTGAGTCGCTTTAGTCAAGCGGAAGTATTGTAATGTCATCATAATCAACTATGCAGGTTCTGTTTCCGCTTGTTCTGAGTTCCAGGTAATCAAACTGATTTTTAACACGCGCAGTTTGATTTTCTGCCAAAGCCTCACCGTCAATATAATATGAAACATTAGCTGTGCTGTCGTCTGCGGTATAAACAATTTTCATTGTATGCCATTCATTTAGTTTAATCGTTTTGCTTGAGGTAATATTTTTGTCCTTTGTTAAATCACTTGTATCTTGAATACTATAACCGATTTTAATAGCGTCTTCAGTTCCGCTTAAAGGCTGTATCGCATAATAAGAACCGCCATTTCCGCCGGTATATGCATAATAAGGCACATTAGTACCACCAAATGTTCCGTTTACTCCGTAGCGTACGCGGTATTCGGCAACAAACGATTTAGCTGTTGTATTATCTGACAGCTTAATCCGGGTTCTTGCATAGTTGCTTGCTGAATTATCTGTAAGACGAAGTATTTTGTTGCTGTCATCCTCTGCAACAAGAACAGAAGTATCAGCTGCAGGTGTCACGGTATAATTGTCAGTATTGGACAGCTCTGCACCAACGGTATAACCTTCAAAATTATCTGTAAAGAATGTTTTTGCAATAACCTGATAATCCTGCGTCTTTCCGTCCGCTGAGGTTACTGTAATCTTACTGTTTTCGTTATCCAATACAGCGTTTGCTCCGTCAGACACACTATATGCATCAAGGCTGAGTCCGTCTAAGCTTGCAGCATTTGCATATACCTTATCGCCATACATATATCCTGCAACGACAGAGCCGGCTGCATCCTTAAATGATGCGCTGTATAAATCTGCTTTTTCAACATAATAATCACGAATCATTATATCATCTATGTAGGCTACAGAGGTTCTGCCATTATTGGTTTCAAAACGAATATAGTTTAAAGATGTAGTATATCCTGTAACATCAAGTTTTCCTATAAACTTGCCGTCAAAATAATACTCAACGGTATTGGCATCAACAACAGCCATGCTTACCTCGTGCCATGTTTTTAATTCAAAATATTCTCCGCTTGCTTTTGTACTTACACCATTTGCATATCCCTCAGCAAATTTGTATTCCTTGTTCTGCACAATCGCAGTACCATCCGCAAATGATTTCCATCCGCCCACTTCACCGGTATACATATGCATATGGCTATATGTAATATCATCCGAACTATTATCTCTTGCCTCATACATTACCTTGTAGCTGACAACATATGGGTATGTCTTTTCTTGGCTTAACGTAAATCTTGCCTGAGCTTTACCGCTTGTATTATCATCAGTCAGCTTTATCACTGTGTTATTACTATCCAAAGCATCCTTTGCATATTCAACAGAAGTATTTGCCACACTGTTATGATTAAACCATACACCTTTACTGCTGGTTGTAGTCAGCGCACCCACATCTTCGCTGTTAAAGTCATAATAATCAAAAGCATCTGTCTTTACTACCTTGTATTCAACAGCACCATTCGGAGAAGTGAGAACCAATGCCGCATTTCCGCTTGTCATCTGATAAGTGCAGCCTGACGGAATTTTTACATCTGTGACCGCAGCGTCTGTAATATCAGCTGTTGTATTAACCAAAATACGTTTGCCGATCTGGTCTACAGCAGTTTTATAGCTGCCGATTTTAATACCGGACAGACAATATGTACCTTTGTTTACGATACCGGTTCCTTCGCCTTCGGGAACGAGATTATTTCCCTTCCACACGTACACGGCAACACTGCCGCCCTCCGGCATTGTAACCTCGCCTGTTTCAAAATACTTTGATGTCGGCGCAACAATTCCATCAGGTACATTATATATTTCCTTTTTTTCAAAGCTTACGTCTGCCAATTCACTTTTTCCGCTTTTATAAGCTGCCAGAATAAGGTTAAAGCTTTGGTTTTGAGCCGCATTCTCGGATACAACCTTGACCTTTGCCTTTACCGGAGTATTTGCAGCTATATTGCTTTGCTCAATCGCAGTACCGTTTTGATAAAAGATTACCTCTGCCTGTTCTTCTATCACTGCTGCCGAAGCATTAAATACCGGAAAAACCATTGCCAATGCCGTTATGATAGCCAGACACGTTCTTCTTACCCTTTTCATAAATTGTTCCTCCTTTAATTTTGTGCGCTTTAACGCAATTTTTATAATTAAAAGTTTCTGCTGTACTTATGTACCGCATTTAATTTTTTCATAGTTATTTAGTGATACTTATATCATCTATACAGATTACCGAGGTGCGCCGCGCAGAGGTTATAAGTTCCATACGATTGACAAAATTTATATTTCGTCCGGTATAAACATTCTCTGCCGAGGTATATTCAACACCGTTTAGGCGATAGCTTATGCTCCACTTACTGCCTGTTTTTTTATATGAAATACTCAAATCATTCCATACGCCAATCGGAATATCGGTCAGCTTTTGATATTTATTGCCGCCTGAGGTATCATACACTGTATTTAAAGCTATTGTATTCCCTCCGGTGTCCGTTGCATGAAGCTCTATCAGTGACGAGCTGTCCCCGGACAGTGCCAAATAAGTATAGCTTAAATCGCTTTGCAGCTTTGAATACTCGTCTGTACGGTCAAATTTGATTTTACAGCTTATCTGTCCGCTTGTGCTTTTGGCAATAAGATTCAACCCCATTCGCTCTGCAAACGACAATGATGTATCTGTAAGCTTAAGAAACCTATTTCCGTTTTCCTCCGCTATTGCCGCACCAAAACCGTTGGCACTCCAGTTGTTTAAGTATAATTCATCTGTGCTTTGGGTTTTCTGAAAGTCGTTTTCATAACTCGGCTCCGAACCGTTTTGCCGTTTAACAACTGGCGGTTTATTAAGCAGTCCGTTCCAAAACTCCGCATACATCGGCTTATACAAATATGAATCAGGCTCACGTCCAAATATATGATATAAATCCTTTCGTGCAATCCACATCTGTCTTGTTCCGTCGGAATCACCCTCGCACAGCCCCAAGCCTGACGGGATTCCGCCAAACTTTGTTTTTGCCATATATGCGTCGGACGAAGCACCGCCGTCGCTTTGGAAAAACTGATGAATATATCTTTTATATTGCTCAATCAGCCTTTCTTCTTTGTTTCGGTAAATGCTTTTTACCAATTCAGGCTCATAGCGGCTAACAAGCTGTATTATACTGATTGGGTTTCTTACATAGCATGCCGCAGTGGGGAAATCATTTCCCTCAAGCGTTTTTGCAACCGATTCAAGAAGCTTTTCAGGATTATTCGGACACATTGAAAACCTGTTATATATCATAGAAACCTTAAAAGCACCGGAGCAGGCATTAAAGCTGTAATCTCCGCTTTTGCCCCAATATCCGCTTACCGAATCTTGTCTGTCTTTAAGAAATTCAAGCAAAACGGCTTTATAATCATCCGAATCATCAAGCAGCAGCGCATAGCTCATTGCCTCATACGCTAGGTCGCCTGCCTCCCACGAATTATTATCCCAGTTAAGCGAGCGTATATATTCTGCAAACTTTTCCGTTGACCTGCAGTACTCAGGCAAGATTCCGTTATCCGCCGAATACTGCACAGCAGAATATCGCTGTGTATACTGTGATACATATTGAGGCGTGTATTGCGGCTCAACACCTAAAACCTTCAGTGCATCAACGCACTGTCCGTACAGGCGAATCTTATCTCTGTCGGTATAATCTCCGTCACCAAATCCGGTATCATAAAAGAATCCGTCAGTATTTTGTCTTGACTGAAAGAAGTTTATCAGCTTTTGCTTCATTTCCGGCGGTATTTCCTCTATCGCACCGCTTTCGCCGGTTGTCAGCATCTGACATACAAAAGCCGTAGATTCAAGTGACGGATCATATCCCTTATACACTGCACCGCTTACTGTTGTATAAAAGCCTCCGCTTTCCGGATCATATATCTTAGTAAGCCAATCAAATACGCCCAAAAACTCACGGTCAATCCCTCTATATGCAGTCATGACCTTATCTTCCTCCGGAGAAACCAACCTGACTTCTCCGTGTTCACCAAGCGGCATCATGTCCTGCCAGACGTAAAGCGCCGCTTTTTGATTTTCATTTACTTCAACATACTGTGTTGCAGCAACGCATGTTTCACCGACGGCAAGCGTTCGCTCCTGCCTTACAAGGTAATTCAAGCGACTTTGCATATCGTATACTGCAAGAAATATTTCAACGCAGACAGATTCCTCGGAATTATTGCGAATCCCCACATCCGCCGATATTATGCCCTGCTGCGGTTCTTTTGCCATGTTTCCGTTACAATACCATATCACAAAGCTGTTATCTGTATTTTCTGCCGCATATCCCGTATAAATAACCGAAAGCAAAACGGCAATACACAAGCATATTACACACACCCTCCGCAATACTGCTGCAGTCTTCATATTACTTCACCGTTATTTTAAAGTTGTCAAGACCCATCTTGCTGCATCTTGCAGTTGAAGTACAAATCTCAAATACATCAAAATATTCAGCATCGAAAATCAACAATGCGTCTTCTGCCGCCGGCTGAAGCTTACCGTTTAAATAACACTTCATATGCATTGTTCCGTATCGGTCATGCGTAAAATCAAGTCTTATATTAAACCACTCGCCGCGCTCGGCTGTGCCAAAGCTGTTATATGTCACAGAACCGCTTTTGCTGTTCTGAAATGCAAGTGTAATTTTATCCGAGCCGTTATCCAAAACATTCATGCTGAGCAACACAGTATCTCTGCTTCCGATTGTAAAGAAGGTATAGCTCATATCGTTTTTCTTTTCCTGATAAGGCATTTCTCTGTCAAGCATCAACGAAAGCTCAACACTTGCGTCACCGTAAACCTTATCAAAAGCGCAGCGTGCGGACTCCTGCTCCGTTACGCCGGTATCCTCTAAAAGTAAATAACGGTTTTGCTTTCCGTTCAGACTTTGAACGGGGAATTTTATATTTCCTGTTTTAAACGACCAGTTTCGGTCAAATAAATCGTCTATTTTTTCGACATTCTCAAAATCCTCATTTGCAGCCACACCCGATACGGCATCAAATGATTTTTTTACCACCGGTTTCTTTGACAGAATTTTATTCCAAAATTCCTCGCTGTATTTTGCAAGGTATTTATTATCAACACTTCTGCCGAAAATCTGACTCAGATGCGCTCTTGCAATACTCATCTGCAAAGTACCGTCAACGTCACCCTCACAGAATCTTCTTCCGTCGACCAAACCGCCGAACTTCC
>CAJLFL010000058.1 GCA_905205855.1 uncultured Eubacteriales bacterium
CAAAAAAAATTCTAAAGCAAATTGATGAAGTAGAGGCTATCTATACCAAAGAACGTATTGAGAAGCAAAGTTTTTCCGTTTGCGTTCCGAGAGCTGCATATATTTCCGAGGCGTTTGCTAATTTTACAGCTAAAATCACAAACAGTAAACGCTATGAAATATTTTATAAAGAAACGGATTCCGCACATGTAATAAAAAACCTGCTTCATGCAGACTATAAGCTTGGCATTGTAAGATACGCCGATGGCAACGACAAGTATTTTAAAAAAAAGCTTGAAGAAAAAAATCTGAACTATGAGCTGATTGCCGAGTTTAGCTATGTTATTTTGCTGAGCACCGCTCATCCTATTGCAGAAAAAGAGAATATCAGCTTTGCCGATTTGTCAGAGTATACCGAAATCGCTCATGCCAATCCATCGTTCCTCTCTTTGCCTATGTCTGCTGTCAAAAAAGAAGAACTGCCCGATGACATTGAAAAAAGAATATATGTTTTTGACAGAGCAAGTCAGTTTGATGTACTTTCTTACAACACCGACTCGTTTATGTGGGTTTCTCCGCTTCCGGAGGCATTGCTAAATCGTTATGGGCTTGTTCAGAAGCAATGCAAGGATAACCAAAGGCATTACCGTGACCTTTTGGTTTATCGAAATGACTATACGCTGTCACAGCTTGACAGATTATTTATAACCGAGCTTTGTGCGTCAAAAAGGCGCAGTATATAAGATATATCCGATTCGATATATCTGCCTTGCAATTTTTATATTTTACTTCTTTTGCTGAGTGTGTTAAAGTTTTAACAAAGATAGTTGTGTTATATTAAAATAACATGAAAGTTTATTGCTATCTTTGGCTATACTAAAAAAACCGACCATAATTCAAGGAGGTTATCAAATGAAAGCAAGGAACTACGAAATTGTAGACGGTGTAGAAAAGCTTGAAGCAGCTATAGAACGTACAAGAGCCGCACAAAAAAAGTTTGCCGTTTACACACAGGAGCAGGTTGACAAAATCTTTCTTGCCGCAGCGCTTGCAGCAAACAAAATGCGGATTCCGCTTGCAAAAATGGCTGTGGAAGAAACCGGCATGGGAGTTGTAGAAGATAAGGTTATCAAAAACAACTATGCCGCAGAATATATATATAACGCATACAAAAACACAAAAACATGCGGTGTTATTGAGGAAGACAGCGCGTACGGAACAAAAAAGATAGCTGAACCGATTGGTGTTATCGCAGCTGTTATTCCTACCACCAACCCGACCTCCACCGCAATATTTAAAACACTTATTTCTCTTAAAACAAGAAACGGAATTATTATCAGCCCTCATCCGAGAGCTAAAAATTCAACTATAGCAGCTGCAAAAATTGTTCTTGAAGCAGCTGTTCAAGCCGGAGCGCCGGAGAATATAATATCCTGGATTGACGTACCGAGTCTTGAAATGACAAATGTTGTCATGCGCGAAGCTGATACAATTCTGGCAACCGGAGGCCCCGGAATGGTCAAGGCAGCATATTCAAGCGGGAAACCTGCTTTGGGAGTAGGTGCCGGAAACACGCCTGCTATTATTGATGATTCTGCTGATATAGTTTTAGCGGTTAACTCAATAATTCATTCAAAGACATTTGACAACGGTATGATTTGTGCATCGGAACAATCTGTTATAGTTCTTAAAGACATATATGATACCGTAAAAAAGGAATTTGCAGACCGCGGATGCTATTTTCTTGATAAAGAAGAAACCGAAAAGGTACGCAAAACAATAATTATAAACGGTGCATTGAACGCCAAAATTGTCGGTCAGACTGCACACACAATAGCATCACTTGCCGGTGTCAAGGTACCGGAAACCGCCAAAATCCTTATAGGTGAAGTTGAATCTACAGAGCTTTCCGAAGAATTTGCACATGAAAAGCTTTCGCCGGTTTTGGCAATGTATAAAGCAAAGGATATCAAGGACGCATTTAACAAGGCAGAAAAGCTTATTGCAGACGGAGGTTTTGGTCATACCTCCTCCATCTATATAAATCCGATTACGCAAAAGGCAAAGCTTGACGAATTTGCTGCCCGCATGAAAACCTGCCGTATTCTCGTTAATACTCCTTCATCTCACGGAGGTATCGGAGATTTGTATAACTTTAAGCTTGCACCGTCACTCACTCTGGGCTGCGGATCTTGGGGAGGAAACTCTGTAAGCGAAAACGTTGGCGTTAAGCATTTGCTTAACATAAAGACAGTAGCCGAAAGGAGAGAGAATATGCTTTGGTTCAGAGCGCCTGAAAAAATCTATATCAAAAAAGGCTGTCTGCCTGTTGCACTTGACGAGCTTAAAACCGTCAGAAACGCAAAAAAAGCATTTATTGTTACAGACAGCTTCCTTTATAGTAACGGTTATACCAAACCGATTACCGACAAGCTTGATGAAATTGGAATACAGCACTCGGTATTCTTTGATGTTGCCCCGGATCCCACGCTTTCCTGTGCGATAGCCGGCGCGGAACAGATGCGTAGCTTTAACCCCGACTGCATTATTGCCCTCGGCGGAGGCTCTGCTATGGATGCGGCAAAAATTATGTGGGTATTATATGAACACCCGGATGCTGACTTTATGGATATGGCTATGCGCTTTATTGATATAAGAAAGCGTGTATATACCTTCCCCAAAATGGGAGAAAAGGCATACTTTGTCGCTATTCCGACATCAGCCGGAACAGGCTCTGAGGTCACCCCGTTTGCAGTTATCACCGACGAAAAAACAGGTGTAAAATATCCGCTTGCCGATTATGAGCTCTTGCCGAACATGGCAATAGTAGATACCGACTATCATATGTCTGCTCCGAAGGGGCTGACTGCTGCCTCCGGAATAGACGCTGTATCGCATGCGCTTGAGGCATACGCCTCCATGATGGCAACCGACTATACCGACGGACTTGCATTAAAGGCTCTTAAAACTATATTTGAGTATCTTCCGCGCGCATATGAAAACGGTCAGACCGATGCAAAGGCAAGAGAAAAAATGGCAAATGCAGCCACCATGGCAGGTATGGCTTTTGCCAATGCTTTTCTGGGAGTTTGCCACTCAATGGCACACAAGCTCGGAGCTTTCCATCATCTGCCGCACGGCGTTGCCAATGCTCTTATGTTAGAAGGAGTTTTGCGTTTTAACGCTTCCGAAACGCCTGCAAAAATGGGTACCTTCTCACAATATGATCATCCGCACACGCTTGAAAGATATGCTGAGGTTGCAGATTATCTTGGTTTAGGCGGAAGCACTCCGCAGGAGAAGCTTGAAAACCTTATCAAAGCAGTAAACGAACTTAAAGAACTCGTCGGCATTAAAAATACCATAAAGGATTATGACATTGATGAAAAAGATTTCCTTGACCGTCTTGACGATATGACAGAACAGGCTTTCGACGATCAGTGCACAGGCGCAAACCCAAGATACCCTCTTATGAGTGAGATAAAACAAATGTATCTTGACGCATATTATGGCAAAAACTATAATACAGAGAGAGGGGAAAACAAATGAAGCTTGACAGAGTAATCGCAGTCAGAAATACAAAAACGGTTTACCGCGATGGTGATTTGTGTATAAAAGTATTTGAATCCGAGTTTTCAAAGGGTGATGTTCTTAATGAAGCGTTAAATCAGGCACGTGTCGAGGAAACCGGATTGAATATTCCCAAAATCAAAGAGGTTATGACGATTGACGGCAAATGGGCTATTGTTTCGGAATATATTAAGGGTAAAACACTTGCACAGCTTATGGAGGAATCCCCGGATAAGAAGAATGAATATATTGAACATCTTGTTGATTTGCAGCTAAAGGTTCATTCCATGAAATGCCCCATGCTTAACAAGCTAAGAGATAAGATGCGTTATAAGATTTCTCAGACAACACTTGACGCAACAACAAGATATGATCTGGATACACGGCTTAACGGTATGCCAATACACAACAAGCTTTGTCACGGTGATTTTAATCCAAGCAATATAATCATTGCGGATGACGGCACAGAGTATATTATTGACTGGGCACATGCAACTCAGGGAAACGCCTCTGCAGACGCAGCCAGAACTTATCTTCTTTTCTGGCTTAACGGCGATATATCGGGGGCAAATAAATATCTTGAGTTATTCTGCACCAAAAGCAATACCGCAAAACAATATGTCCAGAAATGGATGCCTATTGTTGCGGCATCACAGTCGGTCAAGGGCAACAAAGAGGAACGTGAATTCCTGCTCTCTTGGGTTGATGTGGTGGATTATGAGTAAAATATTTTCGGAATCCCGCCGTTATGACGGGATTCCGAAAAAAATATATAAATAATAAAAGGAGTAAAAGCTATGAAAGTAACGGTATGTATAGGCAGCTCATGTCACATAAAGGGTTCAAGACAGGTTGTGGAGCAGCTGCAGTATCTGATTTCGGAAAATAATCTTAAAGACAAAATAGACCTCGGCGGAACCTTCTGCATGGGCAGATGTCAGGACGGAGTCTGTCTTACCGTGGATGGTGAGTTTCATTCCGTGACGCCGGAGGGTACAAAAGAATTCTTTAACAAGGAGATTCTTGCAAAGCTGTAATAAACGACTAATAAACCGAACCGCCATGCAATGGCAGGATCTCGGTTTATCGGCTTTGCGATAAGAAAGAGGTGTACCATATGCCGGATTGTCTTACCTTAAAAAAATCAAATTGTAAAAATTGCTATAAATGTATACGTCATTGTCCTGTAAAATCCATACGGTTCTCAGGAAATCAAGCACACATTGTCGGTAATGAATGTATTTTATGCGGGCACTGTTTTGTAGTCTGTCCGCAGAATGCTAAGCAAATAGTTGATGAAACAGAAAAGGTAAAGGTGCTTTTGCAGAGCGGCAATCCTGTCTTTGTAAGCATAGCGCCATCATTTGCCGCAAATTATGACGGTGTCGGAATAAATGCCATGCGAAGCGCTTTAAAGCAGCTTGGCTTTTTTGACGTTGAGGAAACCGCAATCGGTGCAACCATAGTAAAGAATGAATACGAGCGTATGCTAAAGGAGGATGAACGCGATATCATAATATCATCATGCTGTCATTCCATAAACCTCCTTATTCAAAAACATTTTCCGGCAGAGCTTAAATATCTCGCCGATGTGGTTTCACCTATGCAGGCGCACTGCCTGAATATCAAAGAGCGTTATCCCGATGCAAAGACTGTCTTTATCGGTCCGTGCGTCGCCAAAAAAGACGAGGCGGAGCATTATTCCGGCATAGTTGACGCAGTGCTCACATTTGAGGAACTTACCGCATGGTTTAATGAGAGCGGCATAGAGCTGAAGCGCGAGATGGACTCTGATATTCAAAGCCGCGCAAGGTTCTTTCCTACTACCGGCGGCATACTTAAAACAATGAAAACCGATGAGCCGGGATATACATATCTTGCCTTAGACGGCGTTGAAAACTGTATAGCCGCACTTAAAGATATTGAAAGCGGAAAAATACATAAATGCTTTATTGAGATGTCCGCATGCGTGGGCAGCTGTGTCGGCGGCCCCGTTATGGAAAAATACCACCGCATGCCGGTACATGACTATATGGCGATTGCAAATTTTGCCGGCGAAAAGGATTTTGATGTAAAGCAGCCCGAATCATACAATCTAAAAAAAGAATTTGAGTTTATAGAACGCAAGCTGCAAGCCCCGACCAAGCAGGAAATCACGGAAATTCTGCGGCAGATGGGAAAAATGAAGCCCAGTGATGAGCTTAACTGCGGCTCATGCGGATATGATTCCTGCCGTGAAAAGGCCATTGCCATATACCAGGGAAAAGCAGAAATATCCATGTGTCTTCCGTATCTTAAAGATAAAGCCGAAAGCTTTTCCGATAACATTGTAAATAATACCCCGAACGGAATCATTGTTCTTAACGAAAAGCTTGAAGTTCAGCAAATAAACGCAGCCGCGAGAGAAATCATGAATATACGCAGCAGCTCTGATATATTGGGTGACCAGGTTGTACGCATACTCGATCCGGGAGTTTTTATGGAGGTTCTGCAAAGCGGACGTGATTCCAAACCGCAAAGGCTGTACCTTGCCGAATACAAAAAGTATGTTGAACAAACGGTAATATACGACGGCTCTTACCACCTCTTAATTTGCATAATGCGTGACGTAACGGATGAAGAAAGTCAGCGCGAGAAAAAGGAGGTCATAAGCCGCCGAACCATAGAAACCGCTGACAAGGTTGTTGACAAACAAATGCGGATTGTCCAGGAGATAGCCTCACTTCTTGGTGAAACAGCCGCAGAAACCAAAATTGCACTTTCAAAACTTAAGGAGTCGATTTCTGATGAATGATTTATGTGCTGACATAGGATACAGAAGCATTAACCACTACGGAGAGCAGCTGTGCGGCGACCATATAGATATTGTGGATCAAGGCGAAAACTCTACCGTTATAGTTCTTGCCGACGGTCTTGGCAGCGGAGTAAAAGCAAGTATTCTTTCTACCCTGACCTCAAAAATAATCTCAACAATGATGGCAGAAGGACTTTCGCTTGAGGATTGCGTTGAAACCATTGCCGCAACTCTGCCTATCTGCTCTGTCCGGCATGTAGCATATTCCACCTTTACCATCATTCATCTTATAAATAATGAAACGGCTGAGATTATACAATACGACAATCCGCATGTAATATTACTGCGCGGCGGGAAAAACTTTGAATATCCAAAAACCGAGCTTAACATAGGCGGAAAAAAAATATATAAATCGGTAATACAGCTTTGCGAGGATGATATTTTTGTTGCAATGAGCGACGGATGTCCGCACGCAGGCATAGGTCTTGCATACAACTTTGGCTGGAAGCGTGAAGATATTATTGACTTTGTTGAAACTGTTTCGGTTGCCGGATACACAGCAAAAACTCTGTCAACCATACTGATAGACGAATGTTATAAGCTGTACGGCGGCGAACCCGGTGATGATGCAACCGCATGTATTGTACGCATACGCAAAAGAGAGCCGATGAATCTGTTATTCGGTCCGCCGTCCAACAGAGATGACTGTGACCGCATGATGTCATTATTTTTCTCAAAAGAGGGAAAGCATATCGTCTGCGGCGGCACTACCTCCTCCATTGTTGCAAAATATCTTAAAAAACCGCTCCGTACAAGTCTTAACTATGAGCAGTCGGATATTCCGCCAATAGCCGAGATAGAAGGCGTTGATCTTGTTACCGAAGGCGTCATAACAATAAACAGGGTTTTGACATATGCAAAGGACTATCTTGCTGACAATGAAAAGTATACTCAATGGAGCTGTAAGCGTGACGGCGCTTCACTTATCTGCCGTCTGCTTTTTGAAGAAGCGACCGACATAAACTTTTTTGTCGGCAGAGCAGTCAATCCGGCACATCAAAATCCGGATTTGCCAATTAACTTCAATATTAAAATGAATCTTGCTGCCGAACTATCAGATTGCCTTAAAAAAATGGGCAAAAAGGTCAAGCTGAGTTATTTTTAATAAATCAAGTCAAAAAGGGGGTTAATGTATGAGAAAATTTGACACAAAGGTTCAGCACCTCAAATACAAGGTGCTGCGCGAGGTTGCCAGACAGGAATGGAACGGTACTCTGCTTAAAAATCTTTTGGATATACCGAAAATCATTGTACCGGGAAACACACCCACCATGCGCTGCTGCGTATACAAGGAACGTGCGATATTGGGAGAACGCATAAAGCTTGCTATGGGCGGTCATGAAGAAAATCCGAATATTATTGAAGTAATAGAAATTGCTTGTGACGAATGTCCCGTCGGCGGATATGAGGTCACAAATGCCTGTCGCGGCTGTCTTGCCCACAGATGCGAGGACGTATGCCGCCGTGACGCTCTGTCTTTTGACGAAAACCACGTAGCACATATTGATAAATCAAAATGTGTAGAGTGCGGAGCATGTGCAAAGGTTTGTCCTTATACCGCAATAGTATGTCATAAGCGCCCGTGCCAAAATGCCTGCAAAATAAAGGCAATCAGTATGAATGATGACAGATCCGCCAAGATTGATAATGATAAATGTACTGCCTGCGGAGCGTGTGTTTATCAATGTCCGTTTGGCGCTATCACTGATAAATCATTTATTGTTGATGTTATCAAACTTCTTAAAAATTCAGAAAGTGACGGCTATAAGCTATATGCTGTGGTTGCTCCGTCTATATCAAGTCAGTTTACATATGCAAAGCTGGGACAGGTCATAACCGGACTTAAAGAACTTGGCTTTCACACAGTAATAGAAGCCGCACTCGGTGCGGATATGGTTGCACAAGCCGAATCAAAAGAACTTGCCGAAAAAGGCTTTTTGACCAGCTCATGCTGTCCTGCATTTGTTGCGTATATTCAAAAGGCTTTTCCAAATCTTTCTCCGTATATATCGCACAACCTGTCACCTATGGCTACAATATCGAAGTATATAAAGGACACGACCGAAAACGCAAAGGTTGTGTTTATAGGTCCATGTACCGCAAAAAAGGCAGAAATTCAAAAGGATGAAGTAAAGCCGTATGTTGACGCCGTCCTTACATTTGAAGAACTTCAGGCTTTATTTGACAGCCGTGATCTGGATATAACTACACTTGAAGAAGGCGTTTTGGATAATGCCTCGTATTTTGGCAGAATATTTGCACGATGCGGCGGTCTTGCTGACGCGGTTGCACAAGGACTGAAGGAACAAGGTCTGAACGATTTTGAACTTAAGGCAATATCATGTGACGGTATTGATGAATGTCGAACAGCTTTACTTAAAAAGAGTAAAAACGTTCTTGACGCAAACTTTATAGAAGGTATGGCGTGTACCGGAGGCTGTATCGGCGGTGCAGGCTGTCTGACTCACGGGCCAAAAAGCAAATCAGATGTTGATAAATACGGGCGCGAAGCGCTGGAAAAAACAATAAGCGACGCGGTATCCGTACTTAAATACTAAACAAAAGCGGCTGCGGCAAAATGGAATTCATTTTGCCGCAGCCGCATTTATTCTACACACTATTAAATTTTGAAGGCGAAATACCTATTATTTCTTTAAACAGCTTAGAGAAATGTTTAATATCCGGAATTCCAACTCTTACTGCTGCCTCAGATACAGAAAGCGAATCATGCTGAAGCAAATTCACAGCAGTATTCATTTTGTATTCCAGCAAATACCTATGCATAGATTTCCCGGTATGCCGCACCACAAGACTGTTAAGATAATTCGGATGATAATTAAAGTATAAGCCTATTTCTTCATTTGTCAGCTTACGATAGTAATTCTGTCTTATATAATCCAGCACAGCCTGTGCAAGACGGCTTGACTTACTGTCATGCGGATTTTTTACCAAACGCATACTGTCAATCAAAGCTTCTTTCAGCATGGCTGAGATTTTTTGCGCATAATAAATCTGTTTTCTGTCATATTCATCTGCTATCGCCAAAAATATATTCTTTATCTTATATGCTTTACACGCAATAAACGACCGGTCAAAAACATCAGTATCTTCAAAGCTTACATCCTCAAGACACACTATGTCCTCTCCGCTTTTCACAGGTCCTATGGGTGATGATAAATCCCTGTGCTCTTGTGTAAAATCAAAATTACACCCTGTTATAACCGCACTTCTATCACATATTACTCTATAATTTGTTCCCGATTTCCAATATATAATGTCGCCGCCGCTGATATTATACTTAACTCCCTCAATATAAACCTCTGCCGCACCTTCTTCGCAATAGAAAATTCTATGATCGCAGGCGACAAAGGTATCCTCGGTAAAACCATGCTCACTTCTTCTTGCAAATCTTACATATGGGTTAATATCACTTATAAACATATAAACCATCTCAAAATCTTTATTTTATACGAATTTATTTTTAGAATTTGAGTTCAGCTTACCATATAATTGTGATATAGTCAAGAAAAAGATTAACACAGGAGGTTTATTATGATAGAAAGAAAAGCCAAAAGGCATGCAAAAGCCGCAGTCTTTGCCGCAGCACACGCAAAATATTGGGAGCAATTTGACGG